>CAZKKD010000366.1:0-4444 GCA_964553265.1 uncultured Planctomycetales bacterium
CCGGCAGGAGGAGCGCCGCCAGCACGCTGATGATGGCGATCACCACCAGGAGCTCCACCAACGTAAAGCCATTACGAGGAAGGGGATGACACGGGACAGGGCGTCCGCGGCATGCATTGCGGGTGTTCAACATCGCAAGGCCCTCCGAATAGACATGTCCGCTTCCCCTGCCTGTAATATATATCATCGAGCGGAATAATTAAACTACGAAAATGGAAAAATGATTTTATCGGATTGGCTGATTTTCCGTTGCAGGGGAGCGGAGGATACGGTATCGTCGTTTTGCTATATTTACAAATCCCAACGTGCATAGCATTCGAGCGTACGCGTTCGCTGCCGAGAGGGCCTCTCAACAGGAAAGGAAAACGGCATGGGTGCTGGACAACCGACATCGCTGCAGCCGAGGGGCGCAAAGGGACAGGCGTGGGCCGTTGCCGTTGCAGCGCAGATCCTCTCCTTGCTGGTTTCCGTCTCTGCGGGGGCTGCGGAGCAGGCTGGCGAGAACGCGACACAGCCGGCCCCGTCGGTGGTCCTGCCCATGGAGCGGACCACGTATTTCGCAGGAGAAACCGCCCCCCTGGCCTTCGCGGGGGTGGATGGCGGGATCACCCTCGACGCGGCGCCCGATGGCGCCGGGGAGACGATCCGCCTGTACGAAGGTCCCGCACAGGCGCTTCTCCTGCCGACGGCACACCTGGCGCCGGGGCTCTACCGGCTGCTGGTGAACGGGCAGGAAACGAACCGGATCCGCATCGTCACGCCGATCCGCCGGTCGGCCGCCTCCCTGCAGGACGAACTGCTGCCCGAACTCAAGCCCCGCCTCAGCCGCGAAGATCGCCGGGATCCCGCAACCGCGGCCGCGAAGATCCGCGCCCACCGGGAGGACCTGCGCCGGACGCTGCAGGAGAGCGGCCTGACCGCATGCGTGAAGATGGGCGCGGTCGAGATGGGGCGCGCCGGGGTGCAGGACCTCCTGGCGGAATACGGCATCATGGTGCTGGCCAATCCGCACACGCGTCCCACAAGCTTCAACCCCGTGGCGAACGATCCGCGGGAGATTGCCAACATGAGCCAGCGGATGCTGCTCACCGCCCAGGCGAACGAACGCTACCCCACCTTCGGCGGCTTCTGCTACGGCTGGGACACCACCGGTTACGGCCCCGGCATGCGGCAGGGGCTCCTGATCTACTGGGGCTGGGGGGACAAGCAGGCGGACCTCCGCCATTACATCGCGCAGGTCAACACCATCCGCGATCAGCTCTTCACCGAACAGACCGGCCTCGAACCCGTCGATGAAGAGGCCTACCTCACCTACCTCCTCAGCATCGGCCGGCCGGAGCTCGCGCCCTACATCGACATGCCGACCCGCGAGTGGGTGCACGAAATCGCCCGGCATCTCTCCCCCATGCCCGAAGCGCCGCGCGTACGCCTGGCGCGCCGGATTGACGCCTATCACGGATTCCTCATGACCCTGTACGACCACGCGTACAGCCGTTACCAGGCCAACCTGTCCGCCGTCATCCCGGGCCTCTGCAACACCGCATCGGTGCAGATTGACCACGCCCCGGTGATGCACGGCCAGTACTTCCCGACCGCGCACGCCTCGCTCGACTTTCTCTACCAGTCGACCTGGAACGACCAGGTGGGAGGCCCCGACTACGCCTACCAGTGGCTCTTTACGCAGGGGCTCCTGGACATGCACCGGCGCGGGCGCCCGACCTGGATCAGCAACGCGTTCGGCACGGTACACCACCGGGCGGAGATTCCCGGCAAGTTCGTCAAGGTCGCCGCGCACGGCCTCGCCTACGGCGCCAGCGGCATCGGCTTCGCGCACGAAGGCTTCAGCAACATCCTCGGCGGCATGAACCGCGGCTCCACCTGGCCCCACATCCGCGACGGCGCCGGCGGCGCCGATGTCCGCGCGGGCCGCGACTTCCTGGACCGCTTCGCCGGCCTGGCGGTGGACGGTCGCGGCGATCATGGCGTCGGGGTGCTCTTCTCGAAGCACCAGCTTGGGCGGCAATACCTTGCCATGGGCTTCGGCAAGCCCCAGTACCGCGCCTTCGTGGCGCTGGCGCGTCTCGGGTATACGCCGCGCTTCGTCACCGAGGAGGAGCTGGCCGCCGGTGCGCCGGAGGACATCGACGCGCTCCTCGTCGTCACGCAGAGCGTGCCGCTGCCGTGGCGCGTCCTGGCCGGCATCGACGCCTTCGTCCGGCGGGGCGGACGCGTCCTCGCCGACGCCAACACCATCGCCGAACTTCCCGGCGCCGAACCACTCGACCTGCAGATCCCGTTCCGCGTCCTCGGCAAGCCGCACAACATGGGCAGCCCCAACCTCCCCGCCGGCGACAACGATGCGCTTCTCTACGCCCGGATCCACGCCGAGACCGCACCGCCGCTGGCGGACGCCCTGGGCGATACCGGCCGGGGCGTCTACCGCTCCAGCGCCGGCGCGGCGGCCAGGACAAGCCTCTTCCAGATCGACGGCGGGCCGGATGCGCTCTACGTCGTCGCCGTCAACGACAGCCACATCCGCTCCCAGGCGGACTGGCACGAAGTGACCGAAACGCTCACCCCGACCGCGCACATGCCGGAAGGAGCCATCCTCTACGATTGCACGGACGAGCGGCGCGTCGGGCCCGCGGAGGCCGTGGCCTGCGATCTGACCCGGACGACGGCCCGGGTCTTCGCGGTGCTGCCCCGCGGGACGGCGCGCCCCGACATCGCGGTGACGCAGACCCTCCAGGCCGGCACGGACGCGGCGCTGGCCGTGCGCTTCGTTACCGAAGCGGGCGATGCCCTGCGCGCGGTGCTCCCCTTCCACCTGACCCTGCAGCACCCGGACGGCAGCTCCGCCCGGGCGCTCTACCGCAACACGACGCGCGAAGGACGTTTCAGCATCGCGCTGCCGATCGGCGCCAACGCACCGGCCGGGACCTGGACGGTAACCGTCCGGTCGCAGCTCGACGGAGCGACGGCGGCCCTCCCGATCCGCGTGGACGCCGGCGAAGCCCCCAGGGCAACCCCGCTGGCAAGCAAGGTCTTCGTCCGCGACCCGGGGCGCATCGCCGCCGGCTTCACGGACGGGACGGCGGCCGAACTCCCGCTCTTCCTGCCGGCAGCGCGACCTCCTGCCCGCGGCCGAGGCCGTCCGCGACGCGCTCGCCCGGCGCGGGGTAACGGTCCGGATTCAGCCGTACCTGCCCCCGTCGGCGAAAGCCGCGGACGCCGTCGAGCCCGTGCCCGGACTGCCGGCGCCGAAGCCCCTGGGCACCTACTGGCTCGCGTACCGCGAAACCGATGCCATGCGGGCCGACAACGCCAGGGTGGACGCGGGAGAGACCCTCGGCCGCATCCGGAGGGAAACCGTCAATCAGAACGACTGGTTCTCCGGCGCGTCCGGCTTTCGCGCCGCACACCCGGTCATCCTCCTCGACCAGGTCGGCGTCGAAGACAACCCGATGGCCGAGCGCTTGGCCGACTACGGCGCGCTCTGGCCCCGCGCGAGTGCAGCCTTCCCGGCGTCCGACCGCGCAGTGCTCCAGGCCGTGGCGTGGCCCTTCGGACCGAACGCGCCGGCGCTGATGGTGGAAGCCGCCACCGTCGAGGGGCTCTCGATCGGGGCCGGCGCCCTGGTCAGTCTTCCGGCCGGCGACCCGGTCAGCGGCGGCGTGGCTGCCCTCCGCCGGACCCTCTGGAACGAGTTCCGCATCGGGGGCGCGCCCGCCCTGCCGGAACGGGACGGGCTCTCGTCGAACGGCCTGCAGCGCGGACAGACCCCGGCGCCCTTCGCCATCGCCTTCCCCGGCGCGACCCCGCCGGCGGCCGACGCCGTCCAGCCGCCCGCCCCGGTGGTCCGGCCGGCCGTGCCGGTGCCGGGTCTTGTCGAGCCGGACCAGTACGTCCCCTTCGACCATGTCGGCGGCGTCTATGTCGAAACGTCAACGGCACGGCCGCTCCTGCGGGACCTGCGCTTCAGCAAGGCGCTCCGCATCACCCTTGAGGTCCCGGAAGCGGGCGCCTACCGCTTCGCCGGCGACGGCCTCTTCCGCTACTCCGACCGGCAGCCCCGCTCCCAGGCGCAGTGGGAGGCCGTGCTGGCCATCCGGGCGAAATACGTCACGCTGGAGCGCCGCCCGATGGCGGTGGAGGTCCGCCTCGGCAACACCCTCCTCGGCGCCCTGCAGCCGACCGCCACCGACACCCGCGAGGTGCCCATCGAAACGCTCCCCTTCTACGCCAGGGAAAAGCCGAAGAGCGTGACCGAAGAGGTGGTGACCGAGCTCGGCGGCGAGATCGACCTGCCGAAGGGCCGGCTCGAACTGCTGCTGGTGCCCATGAACGTCACCGACGGGATCCTCGACCGCATCCGCATCGGGATCGACCCCGAACGGGCCGACGCCATCGCCGCCGAACGCGCCGAGGCGCGCAAGGCCAGGAA
>CAZKKD010000367.1:0-4442 GCA_964553265.1 uncultured Planctomycetales bacterium
CACCGGTCGGAGGCCTGGCAGGGCTTGGGGGCGGAGGGGGTCTTGCGGGACCCGGCCGGGCCGGAGAGGATGATGAGCAGTCCGCGGTCTGGGGTCGTCATTCGAGATTGGCCGTCTGTTCCTTGATCTTCTCCGCCGCAAGCTTCGCCTCGACGGCATCGCCGGCGATGGCGGTGTCGTTGCACTTGCTGGCGATGGTGTTCACCTCGCGCAGAAGCTCCTGGGCGAGAAATTCGAGCCGCTTGCCGGCTTCGCCCCCGCGGTCGAGCGCGGTGAGGAACTGGTCGACGTGGCTGCCGAGGCGGTCGATCTCTTCGGTCACGTCGGCGCGGTCGGCGAAGAGGACCAGCTCGCGCTCCAGGGCCTGCTCGTCGGCGGCGTCGGGCGTGCCGTTGCGGAGGTCCTGCAGGCGGGCGGTGAGGCGCTGGCGGACGCGGTCGATCACCTCCGGCGCCCGCCCGGCCGCCGCGTCGCGGAAGCGGGCGACCGCGGCGATGTGTTCGCGCAGCACCGCGGCGGCGGCATCGCCCTCGGCGGTGCGCATGCCGTCGAGCTGGGCGAGGGCGTCGTCGAGCGCTTCGGCGACGAGGGGCCACTCCGCCTCGGTGATCGATCGGGCGGTGTCGGCCTCCAGGACCGCCGGGACGCGCAGCAGGTCGGCCGGCCGCAGGACGGGATCGAGATCGAGCTCGTCCGCGAGCGTCCGCAGCGCTTCGGCCGCGGCGGCGGCGGCGGGGCGGTTCAGCAGGCGCTGGGGGTCGGGGGCGGTCTCGATGAGTTCGACGGAGACGTCCACGTTGCCGCGCCGGACCAGCCCGCCGACGGTGTCGCGCAGGCGCTTCTCCAGCGGGCCGAGGCCCGGACGGCTGCGGACGTTGACGCGCAGGCCGCGCTGGTTGACCGCACGCAGCTCGACGTTTGCCCGCAGGCCGTCGCGCTCGCGGGCCGCGGCGCCGAAGCCGGTCATGCTCCGGAGGGGCGAGGTCATTCCTCCTCCTCGCCCTTGATGATCCCGAAGACCTTGCTGAAGAAGCCGCGGTTCTTCTCCTCGCGGGCGGCGCGGTCGGCCGCGGCTTCGGCTTCTTCGAGATTCTCGAGGTCGGTCTGGATGAGCTTTTTCTTGTAGATGGTGGCGACCCGCCGGCAGGTGCCTTCGAAGAAGCCGGCCTCGCGCAGGTGTTCGAGCACCGTTTCCGGCGTCGGCTCGCCCTCGATCTCCAGGACGGACTCGCGCGCCTTCGGGTACTCGTCGCGGAAGATGGCTTCGGTCAGGTCCTCGGCCATGGTGCTGGCGCGTTCGACCGTGTTGTTGAGCCACTGCAACAGGCTCTTGATGCGCTCGATCTGCTTGCCGGTGACGTTGTCGCGCCGCGCCGCGCCTTCCAGGGCCTTCTGGGTGGTGCCGCGGCGCTTGGTGCAGCCGCGGAAGATCATGCGGACGTAGCTGTAGGCGGTGCGCTTGTCGTCGAGGCGGAGGTAGAGGCTGATGAGCAGGAACATGATGCTCACCTCGAGCCGGATGTTGTCCAGGCGGCCGGCGTTTTCGAGTTCGAGCTTGTAGTACTCGATCGCCTTCTGCATCGCCACGTCTTCGTCGTACGGGCCGTCGGGCCACTCGGCCTTGAGATCGTTGAGGACCTGGATGAGTTCGGGATCGTCGGGTTCGCGGCCGGCGGCCATCTCCGGATAGCGCTTTTCGCGGTAGAGCCATGCGGTGCGCAGGTAGAGGCGGGCCAGCTTGCCGTTGAGACGCATGTTGGGGCTGAGCTGGTTCTGGATGTAGATGGCCAGCATGTGCGCCGCCAGGGCGGAGGACCAGCTCACGAAGCCGCTCTGCAGGTCGATGAGTTCGCCGAGCTGCACCATCATGCTGTCGGGCCGGCGCGACTCGATGAGGAGCTTGTCCTGCAGCATCTCCAGCTTGCCGTCGAGGTTGTCCTCGCCGCGGAAGACCTCTTTCTCTTCGCAGAAATGGCAGTAGGGACAGTGCCAGACGTGGTAGTACTCGGGCCGGAGGCGCTTGTACTGGTCCAGTTCCCAGCGGTACTTCTTGACGAAGCGGTCGTCCTCCACCTCGACGGGCTGGTACATGTTGCTCTTGACGTAGCGGTTGGTCACCTCCCGCTCGCAGATCGGGCACTTGCAGGAGACGGTGACGAACGCGTCCGTCCTGGCCGACATGCCGGATTCTCCTTCGCGCGACGGGACGGCGGGGTCCGCTTCGCACTACTCTGTGGGCGGAGTGTCCGCTGCCGCTTCTTCGTCCGGTGCGGGCGCCGCGTCCCCGTCCGGTGCTTCCCCGACGGCGTCGGGCGCGTCTTGGTCCGGCGTCTCCGTCGTCGGCGCCTCGATGGTTTCTGTCTCCGCCGGCGCCGCGGGGGCCTCCGTCGCGGCCGCATCGGCGTCGGGGTCCACGTCCGCATCGGCGATGCCTTCGCGTTCGGCTTCGGCGTTTCCATCGGGGGCGGCGGCCCCGGCGGGGGCTTCGGGTTCTTCCAGTTCCAGCGGCGCCGCGTCGGGGATGTCCCCGCGCATGCGCTGGTGGATGTAGACGTTGATGCCCAGGATGAGGACCAGGAAGATGACCGAGAGGATAACGGTCAGCCGTCGCAGTGGGTTGCGCGCGCCCATGATGGTGTCCATGCCGGGCACGCCCATCGCGGCGATGCCGCCGCCCTTGCCCTCCTGCAGCAGCACCAGCCCCACGATGCACAGGCCCACGAAGCCGAAGAGAATGCCGAGAAAGATGGTCACGATGAATTCCTTGCCTGAAAAACGGATAGAGCACACATGCGTGTCAGCATGTCGACGAAACCACGCGCCCGGCGCCGCTCGCGCGGCGCTGCGGTGCGCGGAGCCGCGCCTGCCGAAATCAGCCTACCATGCACCCGCGCGCGCCGCAAGCGCGAATTTCTTCTTCATCCCAATTCGTAGGTGCGCAAGCGGTTGTGTCACGCACCACAGCCGACGCCGGATTGCCGGCGCCGGCTGGCCGGGAGGCCGGTCTTCAGCTCTGGAACCGGACGATGGCCGCGAAGCTGTCGGGTTCCAGGCTCGCACCGCCCACCAGGGCGCCGTCCACGTCCGGCTGGCCCATGAGCTCCTTGACGTTCGCGGGCTTGACGCTGCCGCCGTACTGGATGCGGGTCGCGTCCGCCACCGCGGCGCCGAAGAGGTCCGCAAGGACGCTGCGGCAGAACTTGTGCGTCTCCTGCGCCTGTTCGGGGGTGGCGGTCTTGCCGGTGCCGATGGCCCAGACCGGCTCGTAGGCGATGGTGATGGCGTTCATCTGGTCGCCCGAGAGGCCGGCCAGGCCGCCGCGCAGGTGGTCGTCGCAGACCTTCTCGGTCACGCCGCCTTCGCGCTCTTCCAGGCTTTCGCCGATGCAGACGATGGGGCGCAGGCCCGCTTCGAGGGCGGCCTTCACCTTCTTGTTCACCGTCTCGTTGGTCTCGCCGAAGTACTGCCGCCGCTCGGAGTGACCGATGATGGTGTAGACGCAGCCGGCGTCCTTGATCATGCCGGGGGCGACCTCGCCGGTGAAGGCGCCGGAGGCCTCCCAGTAGCAGTCCTGCGTGCCGACGCCCACGTTGCTGCCCGCGCAGGCGGCGACCAGGGCGGGGATGGCGAGGAACTGCGGGCAGAGGCCGATCTCCACGTCCGTGACGTCCTTGACCTGCGGCACGAACGCGCCGGCGAAGTCCTCGGCCTCGGTGGCGGTCTTGTTCAGCTTCCAGTTGCCGGCGATGAACGGCTTGCGCATGGTCCAATCTCCTCTAGATCTTCGGGACGGATGAAATTCCGGTTCGACTCGGTTCTGTCCTGCCTGTCTACGCTTCGCGGCCCACGGCGGTGGCGACGGCGCGGACGCGTTCCATCAGGTCGGCGAAGTCCTTCGGCAGAAGCGACTGTTCGCCGTCGCTGCAGGCGGTCTCCGGGTGGTCGTGCACCTCCACCAGCAGTCCGTCGCACCCGGCCGCCACCGCGGCCAGCGAGAGAGACAGGACATACTGGTCGTGGCCCGAGGCGTGGGAGGGGTCCACCACCACCGGCAGGTGCGACAGATCCCGCAGCACCGGAACCGCCGAGACGTCCAGGGTGTTGCGCGTGGCGGTCTCGAAGGTGCGGATGCCGCGCTCGCAGAGAATGACCTGCTCGTTGCCCTCGGACATGATGTACTCGGCCGAAAGAAGGAGGTCCTTGACCGTGGCGGCCATGCCGCGCTTCAGCACCACGGGCTTGCCGGTGGCGCCGACTTCCTTCAGCAGGTCGTAGTTCTGCATGTTGCGCGCGCCGATCTGGATGATGTCGGCGTAGCGCGCGACCAGCTCCAGGGCGCGGGGGTTGGTCGCCTCGGTCTGGACCGGGAGGCCGAGTTCGTCCCCCACCTCGCGCATGATGTGCAGGCCGGCAGGCTCGATCCCCGCGCAATCAGCGACGAG
>CAZKKD010000368.1:0-4435 GCA_964553265.1 uncultured Planctomycetales bacterium
TGAAGAAGATCTCGACGAAGGAGACGTACAGCATCACCCCCGCCGAAAATCCGGTGGCGATGGAGAGGAACCGGTAGTTGGTCTTTTTGGCCAGAAACGCGATGGCGCTGCCGATGCCCGTGGCCAGGCCGGCGAAGAGGGTGAGCCCGAGTGCGACCAGTACGTCCATCAACATGCCCCCGGCTTCGTCGGGATCCGCATCGACCTGCTTCCGCCCCCGCCGCTCCTTGCGGCGCCGGGCGCCCCTTACCCGTATGCGTCAGGGGCGCGTCTGTCAACCGGGAACTGGCTCTGCGTTGCGGCGGCGAAGTTGACGGCGGACAGAGATGCGCCTATCATGCCCGCGCATCCACTGCCGCTTCGCGGTCGAACCGCGGCCGCCTGCCTGCGAAAGGACAGCTCATGAGCCTCGAAGTCACCGCCGCCCCGCCGGCCCACTGTACGCTCCTGCGCGAATTCACCTGGGAACTCACCTGGCGCCCCGAACAGCACATCTACCCCGGCATGGAGATGGAACTCCGCTGCCACAAGCTCCGCTCGTTCCACACCTGGACGGTGACGCGCGCGGAGGTGGACCCGGGGGACATCACCTTCCGGTGCCAGATCAACCCCACCGTCTCCCAGCGGCGGTTGAATCCGCACCGGGTGCTGGTGCGGGCGGTCTTCCGCTACGGGGTCACGCAGGGCGAACCGGTCCGCATCCGCCTGACGGCGCGGCCGGGGATGTGGCTCGGCGTCGACCCGATTCTCTCGGTCTGGACCACCGAGATTCCCAACAACTTCAATCCGGACGCCGAGCTGCCGCCCCCGGCGCAGGAAGCCGGCAGCGAGTGCCGCCTCGTGGCCGGGCCGTCCGTCGTTGAGCGCCTCAGCGTCTACAGCCGTCCCATGCCCGACGCCGCGGGCGAAGTCCGTACGCTGCTGGTGCCCGAGGACCGCTTCGGCAATCCGTCCCGCTTCGCCAGCCCCGTCCCGGTGTTGCTGCGGTGGAACGACGAAGAGGAGCCCGTGGACGTCCACGAAACGACCGAGGTCCGGCTTCCCGCGCCGAAGGGCGCTGTCGGCCGGGCGGTGGCCCGCGTGCCGCTGGCCGCGCTCGACCGGGAGGAGACCATCGCCAACGGCGTTCCGGACGGCGACGGGCGCGCGGTCACCGGCAATCCCGTCTGGCCCGAACCGGTCGACGGACGGCGCCCCGTCTTCGGCGAGTTCCACTGGCACACCGATTTCAGCGGCGACGGGCAGCGCCCCATCGCCGAAGCCGTCCGCTGCGCCCGCGACGCGCTCAACCTCGACTACGTCTCGCCCGGCGACCACAACCCGCACGGCGCGGCATGGGCGCAGACCGTGGCCGCGCTCGAAGAAGCGAACGAGCCCGGCCGGTTCGTCACCTTTTTCGGCTGGGAAAACGGCGCCGACCGTGGGCACGAGAACTACTACTTCACCCGGCCCGACCACCCCCTCATCTGCGGCGGCGCGGCCGGCATCCGGGGCGGACGCCCGCCGCAACTGGTGGACGCGCTCCGCGGGCTGTGGGAGGAAGCGCCCGACTTCGTCGCCATTCCCCACCACACCAACGCGGTGGCGGAGACGCGCAAGGTGGAGGACGACTCCCCCTTCTGGCACCCGTACCCGTGGGGAAGCCCCGAGCCGTACATCCGCCTCGTGGAGATCATGCAGGTCCGCGGCAACCAGGAACGGAACGACTACACCGACGCCTGGCGCGGCTGGCACCAGAACCACCAGGCTTCCGTCCAGGATGCGCTCGGGCGAGGGTACCGCGTCGGCTTCACCGGCGGGACGGACAACCACTGCGGCTGGCCCGGCCGCGCGTTTTCGGAGGTGGAGAACGCTTTCTCCTGTGCGCCGAAGAGCGTCATCCTCACCGGCCTCTGGGCCGAAGAGCATGCACGCGACGCCGTCTTCCGTTCGCTCTGGGAGCGGCGGAGCTGGGCGGTGTGGGATACGCGGGCGCTGGTGGACTGGCGCGTCAACGGTGTGCCCGCCGGCGGCGAACTGACGGTCAAGCCCGGCGAGACGCTGACCGGGACCCTCCGCCTGAGCGCCGAAGACGCGCTGCGCGTGCTGGAGGTCGTGAGCGAGGGCGAGGCGGTGCATTCCGCCATGAGTGCTTCCGCGGACGTTGAGCTCAGCATCCCGCTCGGTACGGCGGAGCGCTCGACCCACTTCTACCTGCGCGCGCTGGAGCACAAGGGAGGCCTCATCTACGCCTCGCCCGTCTTCGTCGACGTGAACGGGTAAGGATACGCCCTAAAGCGGCGGCTCGCCCCGTTCGCACGACCGCTACGGCAGACGAAGCACAGCGACGTCGAAGCGATCCAGACGGACCTCCTCGGCATCCCCTTCGCCGATCAGCATTTCGGCGCCGGCCGGCAGCGGCGCCTTCCGTTCCTCCTCGGTATGATTGAGGAGGAAGAGGAATCGCCCGTTCTCGCCTTCGCGGATCGCGGCTTCCACGCCCTCCGGCGGCCTCAGTGCGGCTTCGACGCCGGCGGTGGAGAGGACCTCTGCCACCAGGGCGTCGTAGAAGGCGGGTTCGCGGACGACGGCGCCGACATAGTAGCCGGTTCCCTTGCCGTAGCGGTGGCGGGTGAGTGCGGCGAAGTCGGCCAGGTGCCACTGGTCGTAGTCGGCCAGCACCTCGGCGCCGGCGGGGGTGAGCCAGTCGACGTATTGTTCGGCGGTGTAGCTGCCGCTGAATCCGTTCTGGCCGTGGATCGGAAAGCTCGAATCCCCGCCGCGGCTGTTGAGCGCGTCGTACTCCTCGATGGTGATGCCGAGGCACTCGCTGAGAAGTCCCGGCAGGGTGCGTGCGTGGCAGAGGTTGTGCTCGTCCTTCACGCCGGTGCGGCAGTCGGTCACCAGCACCCCGCCGTCGCGGACATAGGCGTCCAGGCGCTCGGCCACCGTGTCCGGCAGGACGTAGAGGTCCGGGGCGAAGACCGCGGCGTAGCCCGACAGGTCGGCGTCGGGGGGGACCATCTCCACGCCCACACCGGCGCGCAGGAGCGCGTTGTAGTGGCGTGCGACCGCGTCGGTGTACTTGTTGGTGGGGAAGCCGGGCTGGATCTCCAGCGCCCAGATGCTCTGGTAGTCGTAGATCATGGCCACCTGCGCCGCCGGGGCCGTGTCGGCAAGGTGGGCCGCGAGTTCGTGATATTCCCGGGCGGTGGCGGCGGCTTCGCGGTAGCGGCGCAGCGGTTTCCCGTCGTGGCCAAGGAGCCCGTGCCAGTACTGCTCGCGCCCGGCCGTGCAGGTCCGCCAGCGGAACCAGACCTGCCCGTCGCAGCCGTGGGCAAGCTGCTGGTAGGCGATCTTCCGGATCTCGCCGGGGCGGGGGTTCCGGCCGAACGCGTCCCAGCCGCCGGGCCCGGCGGTCTGCTCCATGATCCAGAAGTTCTTCCGCTTCAGCCCACGCATGAGGTCCGCGGCCATGGACGCGCCGTAGGGGAAGTCGACATTGCCCCAGACGGGGTAATTGTCCCAGCTCACGTGGTCCAGGTCCTCGGCGAGGGCATAATAGTCGAGTCCCGTGAAGAGGCCCATCAGGTTGTGCGTGACGAAGTGATCCGGGCAGACCTCGCGGAGGATGCGCACCTGGTCGCGCTGGAACCGGACGTTGAGGTGCGAAACAAACCGCTTCCATTCCAGGCAGAGGCTGGGGTTGTATCCGTTGGAGGGCGGGGCCTCGATCTCGGCCCAGTCGTAGTAGATCTGGCCCCAGAAGTGGGTGCCGAGGTGACGGTTGAGCGCTTCCAGGTCGCCGTGCTTCTGGCGCAGCCAGTCGCGGAACGCATTCTGACAGGAGGTGCAGAAGCACTGGCCGTGGGCGGTGCCGCCGAATTCGTTGTCGGTCTGCCAGCCGATGACGTTCGGTGTGGCGGTGTAGTGTTCGGCCATGGCGCGGGTGATGCGTTCGGAGAGGAGCCGGTAGGTCCCGGAGGTGAAGCAGTTGTTCTTCCGGACGCCCCAGGTGACGCGGTCGCCGGACGTTGTCTCTTTCATCACCTCCGGGTAGGTGCGCTTCACCCAGGCCGGCATGGTCGCGGTCGGGGTGCAGAGGATGGCGTCGATCTTGTGCTCGGCCAGGAGCGCCAGCGCGTCGTCCAGCCAGTCGAAGACGAACCGCCCCTCCTCGGGCTCCATGAAGACCCAGGCGAACTCGGCCAGGCGGACCACGTTGAAGCCCGCTTCCTGCATCAGCTTTGCGTCCGTGGCCCAGCGGTCGCGGTCCCAGTGCTCGGGGTAGTAATCGACGCCGACATACATGGAAAGCCCTTTCCTCGTGGTTCGGCCCGCCGGATGAGTGGCGCGGGCGGAACGGTCCGGATGCGGTCTGCAGTGCTCGGGCGGGACCTTAGCGCGGACGGACGCGTCTGTCAATCGGCCGCCTGCGCAAAGCGAAGCGGCGATC
>CAZKKD010000369.1:0-4416 GCA_964553265.1 uncultured Planctomycetales bacterium
TCGGCGAGACCGGGCGCATCCCGCGCCGGGACGACGGCCACCTGGACTGGACCCACCGGGGGCCGCAGAACGACACACAGTTCGCCTGCCGCGTCAACCGGCACGGGCACCTGAGGGCGCTTCTGCGGGCTTACTTCGGCACCGGGGAGGCGCAGTACCTGGCGCGCCTGGACCGCGACCTCCGGGACTGGCTGATCGCCTCGGGCAACAGCGCCAACCCGGAAGACTTCGGCCCCGGACGACTGGAGGCGGCGCTGCGCATGCCGGTGTGGGGCACCGTCTTCTACCGACTCCAGGACGAGGACGGTTTCCGCCCGGCGACGCGGCTGCTGCTGCTTGCCAGCCTGCCGGGACATGCGAAATACCTGCAGGCGTCGCTCCAGCCGCACCACAACTTCGCGACCATGCAGATGCGGGGCCTGGGGCTGCTGGGCCTGGCGTTCCCGGAGTTCAAGAACGCGGAGGCGTGGTTCGCCTTCGCCGCCCGCCAACTGACCGAGGAGATCGACGCCCAGGTGTACCCCGACGGGGTCCAGAAGGAACTGACGGTCGGGTACCACGGGGTGGCGCTGGGCAACTTTTCGCAACTGGCCGACTACGCCCGCGCCGCGGGGCGCGACCTGCCGGACGCCTACGGGGAGGCGCTGGAGCGGATGCTGGACTACCTGGCCGGCGTCATGGGGCCGGACGGGATCTGTCCGCTCAACAACGATTCGGACTCGATGCACATTCCGCGCCGCCTGCTGGCCGCCGCGGAAACGTATGACCGGCCGGACTGGGTCTACGTCGCGACGTACGGGGCGGAGGGCACGGCGCCGGCGGACCCGCCGTCGCGCTTCTACGCCTGGCCGGGGCAACTGGTGAGCCGCGACGGCTGGGGCGCGGACGCGTCGTGGAGCTTCTTCGACGCGGGGCCCTACGGGATCAGCCACCAGCACAACGACAAGCTGCACCTCTCGGTCCGGGCGCACGGGCGGCCGCTCCTGGTGGACAGCGGGCGCTTTGCCTACCAGGGCACGATTGCCGAGACCTACCGGAAGCCGTATGCGCAGCACTCCCGCGGGCACAACGTCATCCTGGTCGACGGCTGCGGCCAGCAGGCCGACACCCCGGAAGCGGATCATCCGCACATCTTCCATCGCATCACCGGCCGGCTCGACTTTGCGCTCGGCACGTTCGACGCCGGCTTCGACCCCGACCCGACGGGCGCGGTGCAGGCCTGGAACGGGCTGGACCGCAGCGAACGGGTGGCCGCCATCGATGCGGTGCATACGCGGGCGGTGGTCTATCTGCGCGGCGCGGGGTGGCTGGTCTTCGATCACGTCCGCGACGCGGGCGCGCACACGCTGCAACCGCTGTGGCACTTCCACCCCGACTGCACGGTGGAGACCGAGGGGGCGACGGTCCGGACCGCGGACGCGGGACAGGGCAACCTGCGCATCGACCCGGTCGGCCCGCCGGCGTGGACGGTCGCCGTGGTGGAAGGCCGGAAGGCGCCCACGCTCCAGGGCTGGTACAGCCCCACCTACGGCGAGGTCCACCCCGCGCCATGCGCGGTCTACGAGACGCACATGACGGACGCGGCCACCTTCGGGTGGGCCATTACGGCCGCGCCCGAGACCCCCGCCCGGCCGGCGCTGGACTGGCTGGACGCGCCCGCGGGCGTCGCCCGGGTGCGCTGCACCTGGGCCGGCGGTCCGGAACGGACCGTGACCGTGGTGCTGGACGAAGCGGCCCTGCCGGTGGCGCTGCCGGACGGCCGGCGCCTGGCGGCGCGGCTCCTGGTCGAAGAGGCCGGACGCGCGCCCACGGTGGCGTGCGGCCGACTGCGGGACGCCGCCGGAGCCACGCTGGCCGCGGATCCGCTCCCGGCGGAGACCGCGCTCGCCGACCTCGCCGACCACCTCCACGCAGCCCTGCGCCGCGACGGAGAGGGCGAGGGGGCGTTCGCCCTGCCGCTGGTCAACGCCCGCTTCGCTGCGCCGCTGCACATCACCGTGACGCCGGCGGCGGACAACGGCGCCGGCTGGACCGTCGCGGACCTGCCCCCGGCAACCACGCTCCGTCCCGGCGAGAAGACGACCCTTCCGCTGCGCGCAACCTGGACGGCCGGGACGCCGCGCTATCCGCTGCCGGAGTTCGACGTGCGCCTGGCGGTGGGGAACGCGGACGACGACGGTGCGGTGCGGACGACGCGCCTGGCGCTGCCGCTGGTGGGCGCCCGGCCGCAACTGCGGGTCCGGCGCCTGGCGGAAAGGCCCGACCTGGCCGGCGACGCCCCCCATCCGCTCCGGGACCGGCCCGCGGACGTAGCCGACCTGGGCCGGATGGACCTGGAACGCGGAGCGAGGCCGGCGACGACGGTGCGGCTCGGCTGGGACGACGAGGCGCTCCACGTCGCGTTCGCCTGCCACGAGCCGAACATGGAAGCACTCCGCACCACGGCGGCCGGACGCGACGGCGCAGTCTTCGGCGACGATGCGGTGGAGGTGCTGCTGGACGCCGACGGGGACGGAAAGGACTATCTCCACATCGCGGTCAACAGCGCGGGCACGGTGTACGACGCGGTCGGGTTCGACCGTTCGGCCACCCTGCCCGGCCTAGCGGTCCGGGCGGGAACGGATGCGGCGGGCTGGACCGTGGACCTGGCGATCCCGTGGGCCGCCGCGGGCGTGGACGCGCCGCCGCGGGAGGCGGGCATTCTGCTCGCCCGGACCCGCCGGGCCGGCGGACGCGCGGAGGTGCTGCAGTTCCCGGTCAGTCCCCGCGGCAACCACCGGCCGGACGCGTTCGCGCGGCTGGTGCTGCACAACGAAACGGCAGCGGCCAACCCCGTTGCCGGAGCCGGGGTCGTGGAGTAAGGTACGAATGGGGAGGTGTGTCGTCCGGGAAGGTCTTGTGCGTCCCCTCGCGGCCGGTGCACGCGGGACGCAGCAGCCACCGACAACGAAGCGACAATGAGGATCACACCATGACCGACAACGTTGAGCAGCTTCCAGACCTGCAGCCGCGCTGGGCGTACGAGCGCGCCATCGAGGCCACCCGTGACGAACGGATGCGGTGGTGGCGGGAGGCGCGCTTCGGCCTGTTCGTCCACTTCGGGCTCTACGCGCTTCTCGGGCGGCACGAGTGGGCGATGGCGACCGAGTGCATCCCGAAGGAGGAGTACGAGGCGCTGGCCGACCGCTTCGCCCCCGCCCCCGGCGCACCGCGGACGTGGGCGAAGCTCGCGAAGCGCGCCGGGATGAAGTACATGGTCTTCACCACCAAGCACCACGAGGGCTTCTGCCTCTGGGACTCGGCCCAGACGGACTACAACGCTGTCCGCCGCGGGCCGAAGCGCGACCGGGTGGCCGAGTATGTGGAGGCCGCGCGGGCCGAGGGGCTGCGGGTGGGGTTCTACTACTCGCTCATGGACTGGCGCCACCCCGACGGCGGGCGCTGCCACTACGACCCGGCGGCGCGGCGACGCTTTCTGGCCTTCACGCGCGGGTGCGTGCGGGAGCTGCTGTCGAACTACGGGACGATCGACATCCTCTGGTACGACGTGGCCCGGCCGCTGGCGAACGCGGAGGGGTGGGAGTCCGACGCGCTGAACCAGCTGGCGCGGTCGCTGCAGCCGGGGATCCTCATCAACAACCGCGCGCGCCTGGCGGAGGACTTCAGCACCCCGGAGGGCGAGGTCCGCGCCGAGGCGTGCGAGCGCGGCCGGGGCTGGGAGGCGTGCATGACCTTCAACGGCGCGTCCTGGGGCTACATGCCGGGCGCGGCGCCGGACGCCTGGAGCGCGCGCGACATCGTGAAGATGCTCGGCACCGCCTGCAAGGGACGGGGGAACCTGCTGTTGAACATCGGCCCGGCCCCGGACGGGAGCGTCCCGGCCGACGCGCCGGGACCGCTGGCGACCGCCGGCGACTGGCTGGCCCGCCACGGCGAGGCGGTGTACGGGGCGCTGGACCCGGCGGGGGGCTTTCCCACCTACTGCGGGCCGATCAGCCGGAAGGGGAAGACGGTCTACTTCTGGCGGCAGTACTGGAACGGGACCGAGCAGGGCCTGGGCGGGTACGAGACGAAGCTGGAACGGGTCACCTGCCTCACGACGGGCGAGGCGGTGGACTACGAACAGACGGACTACCGGATCCTTCTCAAGAACCTGCCGGAACGCTGCCCCGATCCGGACGTGGGGATCGCGGTCTACCGGCTCGACTTCGCCGAGGAGCCGGTCTTCAAGTGGTGCCCGACGACGCCCGCCTTCACGGTGGGCTGGGACGCGTAAGCGCAGGGCGACCTTTGCAGGAGAGCACGACGATGCGACCGACCGAAACGCCACCCCGAGGCCCCCGCCCGCCGCGCCGCGACGGTTTTACGCTGGTGGAGCTCCTGGTGGTGATCGCGATCATCAGCATCCTGGCGGCG
>CAZKKD010000370.1:0-4411 GCA_964553265.1 uncultured Planctomycetales bacterium
TGGTGGAATACGCACAGCGAAGGACCCACGATCATGTCGGCCGCTTTCGCGAGATCTGCGACATGATCCATGGAGACGCCATCGACGAGACGCGCCTCGCCGAAATCGAACGTCGGGACAACATCTTTCCGGATATGGACTTTCGCGTATACTGCGACTGAGTCCGGCCGTCAGGCTTCTCCGGGCTCCGACCCAGTGGCGGTGATCGGTCTGTCTCATCCTGTCCGGTTCGGGAGCCCATGGGGTCGTGGCGGAGCGCCGGCGCCCCGCGCCCCTGTAGCGTACATCGACAGCGGAGCGAATCGCCATGCCACCCAGACCCGGACGTGGACGAGGGCTGAGGCGCCACCGCGGCGGCGGGGGCGGAGGGGACCTGCGCCCCGGCGGGCTGGCGCACCCCATGCGGCTGGACCTGCCGGAACCCGTTGCGCAGGCGGAACGGGATGCCGGCCGGAACGCGGACGAACTGCGCATCGCCCTGCCGGCAGACCTGACGCTGGAGGGGGTCTTCGGGACGCGCTGGTTCCTGGTCGACGACGCCGGCGCCCGGGTCTACGGCCTGGACGAAGACGACGCGACGCTGCTGCGGGATGTCCCGCTGGAAGAGATCGCCTCCCCGCACGCCGAAGCGCTGGTCGGGGGCGGGGCGCTGCAGGTCCGACGGGGCGACGAGGTGGTCGACCTCGTCCGCTACTCCAACGCCCACGAGCGCGCCTTCGGCCAGGCGGCATCGTTCTTCGGCAAGATCCTGGAGTACCGTCGCAAGCGCGCGGCCGGCGAGGACGCGGAGCCGCCCGAAGAGAAGACCTCCGACGCTCCACCGAAGCGTTGCCCCACCTGCGGCCTCCTCCTGCCGGAGGGGTCGCAGAGCTGCCCGGCCTGCCTGAAGAAGCACCGCGTGATCATGCGGATCGTGGATTACCTCCGGCCCTACTGGAAGCAGACGGGTGGCGTGATCGCCCTCCTGCTGCTGGCGCGATTCAGCCAACTGGTGCCGCCCTATCTCAACCGTCCTCTTGTCGATGACGTACTGCGGGGCACCAGCGCCCCCGCTGCGGAACGCCTGTCGGAACTCGGATATCTCGTTCTTATACTGTTTGGCAGCATGTTGATCTCACAGGGCATCGGCATCCTGCAGGGACGGCGCTTCGCCTGGCTCGGTACGCGGGTGGGCCACGATCTCCGGACCGAGGTGTACCGGCACCTGCACCGGCAGTCGATGCGCTTCTTCGACCGTCACCAGACCGGCGCACTCATGGCGCGCGTGGACCAGGACACCCGCCAGCTCGAGGGCGCGCTCATCGACGGCGTGCCCCACTTCGTCGGCAACATCGTGATGCTCCTCGGCATCGGCGGGGTGCTCTTCGCGCTGAACTGGAAGCTGACGCTCCTCATTCTCATCCCGGGACCGCTGGTCCTGATCATCTCGCGCCTGATCTGGAAGCGGCTTTTCGTCATTCTGCACCGCTGGTGGCACACCCGCGCGCGCCTGAGCGCGGCGCTCAACGACAGCCTTTCGGGGATGCGGGTCATCAAGGCCTTTGCGCGGGAGCGGCAGGAGACCGGCCGCTTCGAGGACTACAGTGGCCGCTTCGCCGAAGCGATGCTGGCGGTCGAACGCTACTGGTCCACCTTCTTCCCGCTCATGTCGCTTCTCACCATGCTCGGCAGTCTCATCGTCTGGTACGTTGGCGGGGCGAGCATCATCCGCGGCAACGGAATGACGCTGGGGACGCTCCTCGTCTTCATCGGCTACCTGCACATGCTCTACGGCCCGCTCCAGTTCATGAGCCGGATCAGCGACTGGCTGGCCCGGGCGCTGGCGAGCGCGGAACGCATCTTCGAGATTCTCGACACCGCGCCGGACGTGCCCGAGTGCGAAGAGCCCGTCCCCATGCCGCGCATCACCGGCCGGGTGGAGTTCCGCGACATCGTCTTCGGCTACGACCCGCACAAGCCGGTTCTGAAGGAGGTCAACCTGGAGGTGGAGCCCGGGGAGATGATCGGCCTCGTCGGCCACAGCGGCGCCGGCAAGAGCACCACCATCAATCTTCTCTGCCGCTTCTACGATGTGGACGAAGGCGCCATCGTGATCGACGGGGTGGACATCCGCAACATTGCCCAGGAGGATCTGCGCCGCCAGATCGGCGTGGTGCTGCAGGATACTTTCCTCTTCAACGACACCATTCTCGAGAACATCCGCTATGCACGGCCGGACGCCGACCCCGAGGCCGTCATGGCCGCGGCCAAGGCGGCGAACGCGCACGACTTCATCGTCCGCAAGCCCGACGGCTACGACACGCTGGTCGGCGAGCGGGGCATCACCCTCTCGGGCGGCGAGCGCCAGCGGATCAGCATCGCGCGCGCCATCCTGCACAATCCGCGCATCCTGATTCTCGACGAGGCCACCAGCAGCGTCGACACCGACACCGAGCAGGAGATCCAGGAAGCGATTGCACGCCTGGTGAAGGGGCGGACCACCTTCGCCATCGCGCACCGCCTCAGTACGCTTCGGAACGCGGACCGTCTTGTCGTGCTGAAGGACGGCAAAATCGAGGAATCGGGCACGCACGAGGAACTCATGCGCAAGCAGGGCGAGTTCTTCCGCCTCGTACAGAAGCAACGCGCCATGTCCCGCATCACGGCGGTGCAGGGGTAATTCGGGAGGCAATGGAGATGCACGAGCGTCGAGAGGACGGTCCCGAACCCACGGCGGCCGCCACGCAGGAGCCCGAGGAACTGACGCTGGCCTTTCTCGATCCGGCGCGCCTGTCGTTCCGGCGGCAGGGGACGGTGCTGCGGCTGACGATCGCGGAGGACCGGTCGTACCTGCGGGCGGCGGTGCGGCGGGTGCTGCCCATTACCCATTCCGACGGCTTCTACAGCATCCGGGACGCGCAGGACAAGGAGATCGGGCTTCTGCGGAGCACCGGAGGCCTGGACGCGGAGAGCCGGGCCGCCGTCGAGGCCGACCTGGAGCGGCGGTACCTCATCCCGCTCATCCGCCGGGTTGTCCACGCCACCGAGCGCTTCGGCGTCGTCGACTGGACGGTGGAGACGAACCGGGGCGAGCGGAAGTTCTCGACCCGCAACCTCCGCGACAACGTGGTCAACCCCTCACCCGGGCGGTACCTGCTGACCGACGTCGACGGCAACCGCTACGAAGTGGAGGACCTCGCCGCCCTCGACGCGCCGAGCCGCAATCACTTCATGCAGCATATCTGACGGGATTCCGAGCTTGGCGCTCCCGGGCGATCTTCGTACAATGATGATCATGAAGATGGACCGGACGCGCGTACGTGTACGGCGCAGAGGTGATGGTACTCGGGACGAGCCCCCGGATCTGACGCCGTCGGAGCTAATCGGTATGGTGTGGGAGTTGACCGTCGAAGCCTACTCGCTCGCGGGACCGTTCGATCCGGATGCCCGAATGCGGAGAGATGTTGTGCGTGTGGTCCGGCGCCGGCGATGAAACGGTCGGAGGGGCAGGCCACCGCTTCGACTTCGGCCTGTTGAAAAAGCAGGACGCGTAGCGCCGCGGTTCGTGTGTTTATCTGACCCGCAGCCGCGCCACCAGGGCCAGCACCGCCCCCCACGCCAGCCCCACCGTCAGGACGCCCGCCAGGCCCGCGAGGCACTTCGCGCCGTCCAGCCCCCAGGTCGCGTGCGTCTGCCGAAAGACCCAACGCCCCACCACCAGCCCCGGCCAGAAGAGGACGCGCGCCCAGGCATGCGCCGGGACGCTCATGTTGTGGAGGGGAATGCGTCCCCAGGGGCCCACCAGGCAGTAGGTAAACGAGACCGCCGCCCCCGCAAGAAAGCCGACGCGGAACGGTGTCATCCGCAGTCGTCTGCCCATTCCGCTCCTTCCCGGTGATGCGGTAGGCAAAAAGCGGCGAAGCCGCGGCTGTCCCGTGTCAGGCGTTCCGCAGCTTGTCCTGAATGTAGGCGACGGCGCCCTCGGCCGGAATGCGCTCCTGGTCCATGCTGTCGCGGTCCCGCACGGTAACGGTGCCGTTCTCGTTGGTCTCGCCGTCGATGGTGATGCACCAGGGGGTGCCGGCCTCGTCCATGCGGCGGTAGCGGCGGCCGACCGCGCCGGCCTCGTCGTAGAGGCTGTTGACGCCGGCGTCGAGGAGCGCCTTGTGGATGGCGTGCGCCTTCTCCGGCATGCCGTCTTTCTTGACGAGGGGGAAGATGGCCGCCTTGACCGGGGCCAGGCGCGGGTGGAAGCGGAGCACGGTGCGCGTCTCCTTCTCCAGTTCTTCCTCCTCGTAGGCGTCGCAGAGAAACGCGAGCGCGCTCCGGTCGGCCCCGGCCGCGGGTTCGATCACGTAGGGCGTGTACTTCTCCTTCGTCTGCGGATCGAAAAAGACCAGGTCCTTGCCCGAGTGCTCGCTGTGCTTGGAAA
>CAZKKD010000371.1:0-4395 GCA_964553265.1 uncultured Planctomycetales bacterium
GATCTACACGGACCGCACCGGCCTGTCAAGCGCTTTTCCGGGCCTCACGCCCGCAGCCGGCCCTTCTCCCCTCCTGCCGCCTGCCGGCACTTGCTGTTCCTTCCCCATTACCTGTTCGCGGGTGGCATTGGATTGCTCGCAATCCATGCGCCGAAGGCGATCAAGGTCTGCCGGTGCCGCCGCTGCACCCCGGCGCGATCCTGCTCACCTTCCATTGCTCCGCAACACGGATGGGCAAGCAATCCGTGCTTCCCTCTTTTCTTTGCGTGCTTCGCGTCCTTCGCGCCTTTGCGAAAGATCCCCTCACCAGCTTCGTCGCGGGAGAAGCAGCTTCTCGCCAGGACGCAAAGAGCGCAAGGACGCAAAACAGACAACAGCGGCTCGAACGAAGGGTTGGACTTCGTCCGTCCTGCACCGCCGTCTCACCAGGCGAACGCGTAGAGCGTGCCGTCGTAGGCGCCGAGGTAGAGCGTGTTGCCGCTCACCACCGGGGCGCTCAGGATGGGCGAGCCGACGGACACGCGCCAGAGCTCGCTCCCGTCCTTCGTCGAGAGGCGGCGGCAGTGCCCGCCGCAGTCGCAGACCAGCAACCGGTCCCCGCTCACCAGCGGTGCGCTGTACGCCCCGCGCGGCAGGCGCTTCTCCACGTCGACACGGACCCAGTCCACGCCGCCGCTGAACTGCAACAGCGCCCCCTCCTGCGGCGTCTCCCAGAGCACCGCCCCGTCCGCGAGCCGGTGCGCCCGGATCGCGTCGTGCGCGCTGACGTAGGCCACCCCGTCCCGCACCGCCGGCGCGGCGCTGGCCGAGGAGGTCCGCTCGTAGAGGGTCGGCTGGGTGATGTCCGCCGGGTCGAAGACCAGGAGTCCGTACCCCGCGGTCACCAGCTTGCCGTCGACCAGCACCGGGCTCGCCTGCCGCTGGCCCGGGAAGTTGGTGATCTCCGGCGCGCAGCACCGCAGATCCGTCCCGTTCCGCCGGTTCACCGACTGCAACAGCGGCTGTTCCCGCCCGTTGAAGGTGCGGTGATGGTATACCCGGTCGCCGATGACGAGCGGCTTCGCGTGACCCGGGCAGAAGTACGACACCCCCTTCGCGCAGGCCAGCGTGCGCCAGACCGTCTCGCCCGTCGCCGCGTCGAGGCCGTACATCTCCCAGTTCGCGCCGAGGTGAAGGACGCCGTCCTCGTCCAGCGTCGGCTCGCAGGCGATGGGCAGGTTTTCGCGGTTGTTCCACGTCCAGACCTCCGACCCGTCGTCAAGGTCGAGGCAGGTCGCCGTCCCCGCGGTCGTGCCGCAGTAGGCGCGCCCCTCGTGGAGCAGCACCCCGCCCTCGACGCTGGCGTCGGCCTGCCGGACCCAGAGCGTTTCGCCGGTGGTGGCGTCGTGGGCGCGGACCTGGCACTGCTCGAAGCGGCCGTTGGTCTTGACGCCCACCACCACCTTCCCGTCCGCCAGGTTGGGCGCGCCGACCGACAGCACGCCCGGCGTCTCCGCCCGCCAGGCCAGCGCCGGCGCCGCGTCCGGGAGGGGGTCGGTCGCCTCGCGGGCGCCAAGGGGGCCGAGCAGATTGGTCCAGTCCCCGGCCGGGCGGGCCGTGCCGCCGGTCGCGGGCGGGGCGGGCTCCGGCTGGACGTGGATGTGCGAGACGTGCGGGTGGAAGTCGCAGACCGCCCGGCCGTCGTCGCCGCAGGTGACAATGTTGTAGGTCAGCGGCGCGCTGTCGAAGCTCGCGGCCTCGCCCACCACGGTGACGTAGGGGACGCCCTCGAAGCGGCTGATGTAGTTGTTCTGCACGTGGCCGAAGAGGTGGAGCTGCAGGTTGTGCCGCCGCAGGTGGTGCAGCAGCACCTCCCCGCGGTGGAAACGCGTCACGCCGATGGGGTTCTCGTGCAGGCACAGCACCAGCGGCAGTTCGCGCGGAATCTCCAGGAGCATCCGGTCGAGCCGATCAATGGTCTCGGCGTTCATGTCGTAGTAGTCGGGGCTGTGCTGATAGCAGCGGTAGTAGCGGTCCAGCACCAGCATCCCCCACCCCTTGTGGGCGAACCAGTAGGTCCCCGGCCCGTAGACGCGCTCGTAGTTGGCGTCGCCGGTGCGGATGTCGATGTTGCCGATGTTCGCGTCGTGGTTGCCGCGGGTGTAGTAGATGGGGATGCCGGTCTCGGCCGTGATCTCGTCGTTCAGCTTCTTGAAGTGGAGCTGCCGGTCCACGCCCGCCCCGCCGGTGTTGAGGTCGCCGGTGTGCATGATGAAGTCGATGTCATGCGCAATCGCCTCGCGCAGGAAGTTCTGGTACACCCGGTCGCGGTCCGGGTCCGGAAAGCCGCCCTGGTTCGGGTTGTCGCCGGGCTTGGGGCCGTTCCCCTCCCCCTTCACCCCGGCCTGTTTCGCGCCCTTGCGCGGCGCCGGCGGATAGAGATGCGTATCGGTGATCTGGGCGAAACGGAATGCCATGGTCATGCCTCCTCCGGAAGGGGTACGGGAACCGAACGGGTGGACGCTTCTTCCGCGAAACGCGGGGGAACGATGTGCGGGGGCGCCGGCGCGCCGGCGCGCTGCTGCTCCATGAGGGCGAGCGCGGTCTCCCAGATGGCCAGGAGATCCGTGCCGAGCCAGGTGACCGGGCGGCGCACCGGCGGCAGGTGCGGAAAGTTCGCGTGGCAGACCAGGAGCACCCCGTCGTCGGGTACCCCCGCGTCGTCGAGCCCCGCCGCCACCGCGCCGGCCAGGTTGTCGTCGGTGACGACGATGGCCTCCGGCCGGTCGGCGCCGGACGCCAGCAGGCGCGCCAGACTCCGCGCCAGCGGCTGGTTCTCCCGCAGGATGCCGTGCCGCCACTCGGGCGGACAGACCAGGCCCGCCGCATCCGCCGCCGCACGCACCGGGTCCGCCCCGGCCGGGGGCGGGCGGCCCGCGCTCAGAACCGCCGCGCGCGTGCACCCGGCGTCCCGGACCCGCGCCAGCGCCCGCCGGAACCAGTCCTCCTGCCGGTGCACCAGCGGCGTCACCCCGGGAATCGAAAACGGGTGCATCACCAGCATGACCCGCGGCAGATCCGGCGCCTGCAGGATCGGCGTCTCGGCCCACGCCGCCAGCGGACGCTGGACAAAGAGCAGCCCCGCCAGCCGCCGCCGCTCCACGTCGTCCACCAGCCGGTCAAGCTCTGCCGCGTCTCCGCCGGGCTGCACCGGCCGGTACGGCACAAACCACCGCCCGTCCGCCCGCTCCGCCTCGCAGAGCCGCAGCAGGCTCTCCTCGTGCAGACTCGGCGGATCGAGCGGCGCGAACGAAAAGACCAGCCCGAACCGGTACAGGTGCGGCGGCCGCTCGGCCACGAACGTGCCCAGCCGGCCGCGCGTCCGCAGAAAGCCGTCGTCCGCCAGGCGGTGGACCGCCTGCTGGAGCGTCGCGCTGCTCGCCCCCGTCGCCGCGATCAGCTCCTCCCGGAGCGGCAGCCGCGCGCCAGGCGCATACTCGCCGCCGACAATCCGCGTCCGCAACGTTTCGGTCAGGGGATCCAGCCGGACAGTCATGCGCATGCTCCTCGGAACAGCCACCCCGATCGCCTCCAGCCACCACAGGCAGACCCCAGCGTACCCGCTTATTGTTTCCAGTCAACTGAATTTTTTAGGCCCTTTCAGATTTCTTATGGATTGCGAATCGCAACACACTTATCAGCAATCACTTGTGTCTTCTCTTGGGGGGCGGGTTCCGGTGTCTGGCGCCCGCAGCGTGACGGTCACCGACGGGGTTGGCACGCAGTGGGAACGGGGTGCGGTCGGGGTTTTGCAGGGGTTTTGCAGGGATGGGACACCGCCCGGATCAGGCGTCCCGGGATCGCCGGGAAGGAGATTCACGGGGGGGCATACGCGCCCCGTCGCCCCCTGTACCGCGGCCCGGATCAGTCCCGCACCCGGCCCGTCGTCACGCCGATCCGGCGGTTCCGTGCTCGCTCGGGGCGCGGCCCTCGCGCTCGCGGCGAATGCGCTCCAGCTCCTCGGCCAGGCTCAGGCGCCGTCGTAACAGCGCGACACCGCCTACAGTTAGGACCGCCCCCAGCGCATGCAGCCCAAACCCCACCAGGAGCGCCGCGCCGTAGAACACCGCATACCCGCAGATCCGCCGCACCAGCAGCAGTCGCCGCTCCGCTTCCGGCACCGGCAGCAGGTTCGCCACGCAGTACAACGCCCCTCCCAGCGCAAAGAGCGCCTGCCAGCCGGCCGGGTCCGCGGCGGGGGCGTCGGCGTCGCCGGCGAGGGCGGCGGCGCGGCCCCACCAGGCGAACATGACGTACCAGGCCACCGAGGCGCTCCAGAAGAGGAGCCGCTGCAGGAGCATCCCGCCGGTCTGGGCCCAGCGGAGCGCGCGCGCGCCGAGCGGTTCGGCCGGGCCG
>CAZKKD010000372.1:0-4370 GCA_964553265.1 uncultured Planctomycetales bacterium
CCCCCCTGGTGGAGGTAGTGGCTGCCGATGTCCAGCACGGCCGCGCCGGGGGCGGCGAGCGCGTGCATGCGGCGGACGGTGCGCTCGTAGCGCGGGCGGTGGTAGGCGAAGTACTCGGCGTCCTTTGCATTGCCCCCGGCGCGGATGCGTTCGGCGAGCGCGTCGGCCGCGGCCGTTGGGGCAGGGGGGGCGTCGGTGGAGGCCGGCGGGGCGCCGGGGCCGGGAGCGCTAACCATCGCGCGCGCGCTCCAGGAGACCGGTCAGCTCTTCGATCACCGTGGCCTCCTCTTCGGGATCGAGGTCGAGGAGGTGCCGCAACCCGATGCCGATGTGCGGCAGGTAGGTGCGGATGTAGTCCTGCTTGCGCTGCGTCTCCGCTTCGCGCTTGCGGCGGGAGAGGAAGGTCTTCAGCTTCCGGCCGCAGTCCTGCAGCGCGCGGGTCATCTGCTCCTCGATCTCCGGGTAGGCGGCCATCGCCTCCTTCGACTCGCTCGTGAAGGGCACCCAGACCGAGGCCATGTGGACGACGATGGTGAGCGGCCCCACCGGCAGCGCGCCGCGGGGCTGCTGGAGGGCGTAGTTGCGCCAGTTGACGCCGACCGCTGCGCCGTGCGCGCAGCAGGCGCCCTGCTGGTACAACAGCGGCACCCGGTTGGCGAAGCGCAGCAGCCGGGCCGGGCCGTCCGCTTCCTGCTCCTCGCCGCCCCAGGCGAGGGCCGCCTCGATGATGAAGGGATTCCCGCGGTAGACCGACGGCGGGCGCGTGGCGCTGGCGTAGAACTCGGCCGGGACGACCGACTGGAGCCCGCGGACGAGCTGCTCTTCGCCGATGGGCGCAACGCAGTTGGTGGGCGGATTCATGATCCGGGTCTTCGCGATGCCGCGCATCAGCTTCTCGACATCGTCGCGGCCGATGCGGCTGGCGTAGGCGCGGGCGGACAGGCCGGCGGCGCCGCAGATCTCGTCGGCGACCTTGGCGGAGACGCGGCTGAACTCGGTCTGGAGGAATCCGGTCAGGTTGCGCGCCTTGGTCTGCTTCAGCATCGCCTGCAGCGTGCCGAGCTCCACGCCGCGGGGATGCGGCTTGATCTCGGCGGTCTGCGGCGGCAGTTCGTCCAGGGCCCGCTCGTAGCTTGTCTCTTCACCGTCGGGGGCGCGATAGGCGAGGCGGACGTGTGGATTGGCGATGGCGGTCTGGCGCAGGTACTCCTCGACCGACTGCCTGCCGCGCTGGTAGCGCCCCTCAAGCTCTATCTCGACGCGCGTCCCGTGCGGGGCATCCCAGTCGACCTCTTCGTCGCGGACGATCTCGGGCTTGTTGCGCTTGGTGTCGATCTGGAGGGCGAAGTGATGGGCCGGCTTCCGGGCGCTGGTGCGGCTGGTAATGAGGACCGGCTTGCCGGTGGTGAGCATGCCGTACATGCCGGCGGCGGAAATGCCGATCCCCTGCTGGCCGCGGCTCATCTTCAGCCGGTGAAACTTCGACCCGTACAGGAGCTTGCCGAAGATGTTGGGGATCTGACGCTTGACGATGCCCGGACCGTTGTCCGCCACGACGATGCGGTAGCGATCATCGCCGAGGTCGTGGATTTCGACGCGGACATCCGGCAGAATGTCCGCCTCCTCGCACGCGTCGAGCGCATTGTCGACCGCTTCCTTGATGGCGGTCAGGAGCGCCTTGCGCGGATTGTCGAAGCCGAGGAGGTGCCGGTTTTTGGTGAAGAACTCGGAAACGCTGATCTCCCGCTGCCGGGAGGCCATGGTTTCGGCGGTTTCCTTTTTGCCCTTGCGCGCGCCGGTTCGTGGCATGATGCATCCTGGTCGATGGGTAGCGGGCGGCAACTTTGTCCGGATACGAGCTTACGGATCGACCTGATCCCTGTCAACGGGGTGGTGGCGGACCGTCACGGCGGTGGATGCCGGCGCCCGGATCGAGGCAGAACGAGCCACGATGGCTAAAGGGCCCTTACGAAAAGAAAGCCAACGTCGGAAAATCAAGGTGCGACAAACGAAAATCTCGTATCCGCAAGCCAGGAAACGGGATCCGCATTTTCCTCTGTTTGTAACTAACAGCAGGGGGAAGGACTAGCGAGTCTTTCGGTTGTGGTCTTGAAGGAAAGTTGTTCAGTCCTGAGAAAATCTTCTGAAGATAGCGCCGATCGCAACCGAAAACTACGCAAACACCGTCCGTCCCATGAGGTTGCAGGCCCGACAGGCGCCTCCCCCGGATGAGACAGCGGCGGCAGCGTTCCCGGATGGTGCGCATGGATGCGCCCGGCTGGGGTAGTGGGTAACGCGACGCCGAACGCAAGCGGCGAAAGCCGCGCGATCCATGGAGGGATCGTCAATGGGAATGGTCGTCACGCACAATCTGTCCGCCATGCAGACCAGCCGCTTTCTGGGCCAGGCCAACGCCAGTCTCACGAAGTCCCTGCAGAAGCTTTCGAGCGGTTATCGCATCAACACCGGCGCCGATGGCCCCGCCGACCTGATCATCTCCGAGCAGATGCGCGCCCAGGTGGCCGGCCTCGACCGGGCTGTTCGCAACACCCAGGAAGCGCAGAACGTCCTCGGCATCGCCGAGGGCGCCATGAACGAGATGAGTGCGATTCTGAAAAAGATGCGTCAACTCGCCCTCCACGCCGCGAACAACGGGATTACGAGTCCGGATCAGGTGGCCGCCGACCAGGCGGAGATGGACTCGTCCATTCAGACGATCGACCGCATCGCCAACACGACGAAATACAGCGACCAGTTCCTTCTCAACGGAGGCAAGTCGCTGCTCTTCAGCCGGTCGACCAGCTCCGGCGGCGCGACGCTCCTGGATAGCGCCCGAACGTATGTTAACGAGATCTTCAAGCGGGATGAACTGGTTCAAAACATTCAGTACAGCGGGCGTACGGCGACCGCCGACGCAGTGCAATTGGAGCGACAGGCGGCGCGCGCCTGGATGGAAGCCGGGGCGACCGACGCCAGCAAGAGCCAGATCTCGGCACGGAATACACTCACGGCGGACCAGCGCTTTATCCTCAGCGGGAACAACGGATCGCGGCAGTTTTCGTTCGGGGAAGGGACCAGCCTTTCCTCAATGGCCGATGCGATCAACAATGTCTCCAGTTCCACCGGCGTCCGTGCGCAGATCGTGTTTGGCTCCGATGGCTTTACCATGCGGACAAGTACACCGAACAACGACTTCGACGACGGGCTCGGCGACGGGTACGGAAACGGGAACCCGAACCCCCTTCTCGACACGGGGTCGGTCCCACTGATTTCGGCCGGCGAACAGCTCAGTAGCCAGGATCAGGACTGGAAAGCTGACGGCGACATCCTGACGGGCAACCGTGCGATGATTGTCGGGCAGGAAACGATGTATGGCATTCTCCATATGCGGTTCAAGAACGACGCCATATTGGGCAAGCATACCGACGGCGCGGGGCGGATGTACATGGGGTATGAAGTGGACGGAACCGATGTTACGGTGAACGTCTACCGGCAGGACCGCGACTCGGACGGACTGTTCAACGAAGAAGATCTTGTGGCGACCGGAAGTTTTGACACGGCCGGACTGGCAGGAACCGACATCTCAGTCGTTGAACTGAACGAACGCAACGGTTCCGGCATGAACCTTGAAATCGATTACATGGGAAACACCGCTTCGGAAAGCCTCAACCCCGTTGTCCTTCTCCAGTCGCACGACGCGCAGGGGTCGGTAGGGGACAGCAATGCAGGCCTGATGATCAGTACGGGAGAGTTCAACGAGGGACTTCGCTTCCGTGCGGAAAATGCCTACTCCGGCGCTGCGGGGAACGACATCAGCATCGAATACATCGATCCGGACGCCGCAAATCAAGACCTCCGTGTCGAAGTGGACGGCAAAGCGATCTCGGTTCACCTGGGCACGGACGACAAGGGCGATGTCACCACACGGATCTTCGACATCATTGAGGCGCTTTCGAATCCAGCGGCCACCGCCTATTCGGCTGAAGCGGATGCCCTGGTCAGCGTGACGACCGAGGTGGACGGGACGGATATCGGAACAACCGGCAACGACCAGCTCGGTGTGGTCAGCGCCCGTTCGCGAATGTACCTGACCGGGGGCATGGATGCCTCTTCCGGCTGGGACCTTGACGGGATGGAAGACGCATTCGACCGGATCGCCGTGTCGGGTGCGGACCTTGGCGTCAATACGGATGGTGACGGCAAGCTCTACGTCCGCATGGTGAACGACGATCCCGGGTCGGATGACTGGCTGGACTCCATTTTCGTATACAATGACTCCAGAATGCGGGCAGAGGACCTGGTCGCGGCCTTCGAAGGCCGTGATGCTGACGCTCCCCCTGCGACCGCGGATCGCGGTGAAATCGACGACG
>CAZKKD010000373.1:0-4355 GCA_964553265.1 uncultured Planctomycetales bacterium
ACGCTGTTGCCGACGCCAGACGTTCGCCTGCCAGACCATCAGCGTTCTCTGACGCGGCCGCGTCGGAACCGGCGGCCGCGTTCGTTGCCGTTCCGGGCGAGAGTGCGATTTTCAAATTTCCTGCCGTCTCCCCCTCGGAGCGTCCGGCGGCCCCGGCGCTTTCTTCCGCAGGCGGGAACGATTTGCCGGAAGTTCCTTCCGCCCCGGACACGGCCTCTCCGGACAGAGCTCCGGCTTGCGAAAGTGCGTCCAGTTCGTCGAGAAATGCTTCCAGCTCCGCAAGCACATCGGGAGCCTGCTGCGGATCCATGGGGGGAAACGCGCCGCCCGCCCCCTCCAGCACCCAGGCGACGAGCTCGGCAAATTCCGCATCGTCCAGGTCCCGCAACTGCTCGCTCGACAGGCTGCCGTCCTGCACCAGGATGCCGAGACGCGAGAGCACCTCCTCCACGCCTTCGGCAGCCTCCATGCGGGAAGCGTCCCTTCGCGTCGGGGCCGGGGCGGGCTGTCGCGGCGCGCGGCGCGCATTCGCAGTCGCAACCGGTTTTGCAGCAGCGGATTCCGAACGGGCATGCGTTTCGATGGCGGTGCGAATCTGTGCGAGAAAAGCGGCGCCGTCCTCCCCCGCGGAGGCATGCCGCGTCGAGGCCCCGTCGCGCACGATGGACAGAAGGGCCTGCCCCGGCTCCTGCACCGCAGCCGCGAAAGCGTTGCTCATGGTTGCTGTCCTCCTGGCGGGCACAGGGAGGCGCCCCACCGGTTCGGTCAGGCCGAACCGGGCCGTCGGGAATGCCGGGAGAAGGCGGGGAGGGTCCGGGGAGAGTCAGGGACCGCCGAGTATGCTGTCACGGGGAGGCGGTTCGAAGGTACGAACGCTGCCCGTCAACTCGTTGGCGAATGCGTGCTCCCGTTTGAGGGCAGCAATCGCGGCTTCGGTCCGCTGATGGTTCTCCGCCAGTGCGTGCATCTCCCCGGGGAGGGCCGATTCCAACAGCAATCGGTTGAAGAGGGCCACCTCCTCCGGCTCCAGTTGCTCTTCGCGGAGGGAGGTTTGCAAGCGTCGTTCCTCTTCGTTGAGATCCGCCATTTCGGCGCGCACGCCGGTGAAGAGATCCCGTTGGCGCATGAGATCGTTGAGCGCATCGAGAAGCCGCACCCGCAGGGCGGCCTGTTCCTCGCGGAGTTCCAGCAGGTCCGTCGGCCCCGCCGTCAGGATGCGGCGGATCTCGCGCTGCAGCCCCGCCGGGAGGCGCCGCCAGACCGCTTCGCGCAACGCATCCCGCTGCTCCGCCGTCGGACTGCCCCCCTCGCCGGCGTCCCGCAGGCGCGTCAGGAGGCGGGTCCAGTCGATGATGTCGCCGGCGACAATCTCCGAACTCGCCAGCGGCCGGGGATGCCGGAAGCCGGGCAGGCGACCGTCGATGGAGAGCCCCTGCCCCCGCATCAGTTCCAGGCGGTCCCGGCTGTCCCGGCTGACCCGCACGCCACCGTTGAGGGCCTTCACCTCGGTCCCGATCTCTTCCGGATTGGCCTGGACGAGGATGTCCACCCCGCCGGGCGCCGAGAGGCGCGGCAGCCCCACCGACAGCGTAGCGGCGACACTGATCACCAGCACGGGGGTCGGGGTGACCGTGTTCTGCCGTACGCGCGCCCGCAGGCCGCCGGCGAGCAACTCGATGCGGCGATAGGTGATGGTGCCGTCGGCGGTCTCCTCCACCGTGAGTTCCTGCATCCGGACGCGGCTGTCGGCGTCGATACGCATCCGGGCGTTCAGGCCGAGGAGGATTTCGACCGAGGTCTCCGGCCCGGTGCGCACCTCGTCCCCCTTGCGGAGGCGATCCCCGGCGCCGAGGCGCGGCAGGCGCCCCTCGTCGGGGTTCGCGCCCTGGTGCAGCACCCAGGCCGTTCCTCCCGCCCCGCCCCCTTCGCCCTGAACACGGACCACCTCGCCCATCTCCATCCGGGGGCCACGCACCAGGATACTCTTCGCCAGCATCTTCGCTTCGTCGGCGCGCTCCTCGGTGGCCGGCGGCGGCGCCCAGTCCGCGCTTCCAGCGCACACCGAAGCCGCCGGCAGGAGGCCGAGAAGGAAGAGAAGAAGAGAGCGGCAACAGGCGTTGCGCCGCCGGTCCGTCCGCCAAAACGGGGAGCCCGTCCGGAATCGCTGCATCAACGCGCCTCCGTCTGCGTCGGCGCGATAAGCTCCCAGACGTCCTCCCGCGTGTTCCGATCCAGGCGTCGCAACACCCGGATCGCCTGCGTGGTGGACATCGATCGAAGGTATTCCTTGATCTGCCGCGGGCTCGCGTCGGTGCGCTCCCACTCGTTCACCACCTGCTCCGGCGGCATGGATGCGTAGGTGTTGTGCATGATGGGCAGAAGCGTCTGGCGGGTGTCGTTGGGCATCTCCGTCAGGACCTCGGCGACAAGGCGCGGCTGCATCAGCTCGAACAGGCGTACCACGTATTCCGCATCCGCCTTCGCCATGTCGGTCAGCACCGCCGAAATGTCGGCCGCGTCCATGTTCTTGAAGGTGTCCATCAGGCGCTGGGTGCGCTCGCTCTGGCGGACGACGACCTTCTTCTCCTTCTCCTCCTCCAGCAGCTTCCGCTGGGCGGTGGTCTCTTCCTTGAGCGATTCGATGCGCGTGCGCATCTCCTCGTTCTTACGGCGCTCCTCCTCCAGGCGGCGCTGCATCAGCTCCACCTCCTGGCGGAGCATCTCCGTCTCGCGCGCGCGCGCTTCCATCGCTTCGGCATGAATGAGCGACGAGCCGATCTCCTCCGCTTCCGCGGCTGCCCGCTCTTCGGCAGCTTCCAGCAGTTCGCGGTAGCGCTGCATCTCCTCGCGCGGCAGCGTCTCGGCCTCCCCCCGCAGCACCGACAACGTCTGCCCCAGCGTATCCGGCCCGATCCGCCCCGTCATCGCCATGAGACCGAAGAAGACCAGCACCGCCAGGAACGTCAGCGCGAAATACGCAATCAGCATCCACCAGAGTCGGCCAAGCATGGAGGGACGCGCCATGGGTGGGTCTCCGTGATCCTGCGATCGGCGGCGCTACTCGACCGGGTGATTGGCCCGGAAGCGCTGAATGGCCAGCTCATTGACGAGATCGGCCTCTTCGCGCGCTTCCTCCCGGCGGTGGTCCTCCCACCGCCGTTCCTTCAGCAACTCCAGCGCCCGGTGATCCTTGCGGGCCTCCAGCAGATCCGCGCGCCGGCGGTCCAGCTCTTCCCGGCGAACCGCCAGCTCCCGCTGCCCCAGCGCGGCGCGCACGTTCAGCGTGTTGATGTACCGGTGGAATTCGAGGATCTGGTCCACCGCCACGCCTTCGCGGGAGAGCCGGGCAATCTCTTCCTGGTGCTCGGCCTTCTCCGAGGCGATCTCCTCCAGTTGGCGCTCCTGCTCCACCACGCGCCCCTGGGCGAGCGCGAAGTCGCGCATGCGTTCTTCCTCGATGCGTCCGCGGTACCGCAGGACGGGCTCGAGCCGAAACCGGAAGCGTCTGGCCATGGCGATGCGTCCTCAGCGGTTACCGACCGCGCTGCTGTTGTGCGCGCTGGGGCTGCTGGGCCCGGGCGGGCTGGGCACGCGGCTTGGGCGGCGGCGCGTCGGCGATCGCCTGCAACTCCGCAAGGCGTTTGGTCGTTTCCTCGAAGGCGGTGGCGTCCTGCATGTCCTGCTTCAGGAACTCGTTCAACTGCGGCATCACCCGCCGCGCCTGGTCCAGCTCGGGATTGGCGCCTTCGACATAGGCGCCGATGTTGATCATGTCCTCGGCCTCGTTGTAGACGGCCCGCGCCGCCCGCAGCCGCGCCGCCGCATTGCGATGGTCGGGCGCGACCACGTCCACCATCACGCGGCTGATGCTGGCCATCACGTCGATGGCGGGAAAGTGGTTGCGCTCCGCCAGTCGCCGGCTGAGCGCCAGGTGGCCGTCCAGCACCCCGCGCGTGGCGTCGCTGATCGGCTCGTTGAGGTCGTCCCCCTCCACCAGCACCGTGTAGAAGCCGGTGATGCTGCCGACCGGGCTCCGCCCCGCCCGCTCCATGAGCCGGGGGATGAGGCCGAAGACCGACGGGGTATACCCCTTCGCCGCCGGCACCTCGCCCACCGATCCGCCGATGTCGCGCTGGGCCATCGCCATGCGCGTCACCGAGTCCATCAGCAGCGCCACGTCCAGCCCCTGGTCGCGGAAGTACTCCGCCACCGCGGTCGCGACGAAGGGCGCCTTGACGCGCACCGGGGCCGGCTGGTCGGCGACCGGGCTCGGCTCGGTGCCGATCGGGAGAGCGGCAGGGATCGCCGCCATCCGTGCGCGGACATTCTCGCCGAGCTCGAGCACGTCGCCGCCT
>CAZKKD010000374.1:0-4354 GCA_964553265.1 uncultured Planctomycetales bacterium
TCAGCCGCCGCTACCTGCCGGATCTGGTGGCCCGCCGGCGCGCGGCGGGCGACCGCCGGTTCCGCGTCTGGAGCGCCGGCTGCTGCACCGGGGAGGAGCCCTACACCATCGCCATTGTCCTGCGGGAAGCCATTCCGGACATCGACGAGTGGGACGCCAGGATCCTCGCCACCGACATCGACTCCACCGTGCTCGAACGCGCCTCGGCCGGCCTCTACAAGAAGAAGAACGTCGAGCCCGTGCCCGGCGTCCTCAAGCAGCGGTACCTGGTGCGCGAGGGCGACCGGCGCGACCCGGACTTCCGCGTCACGCCCGAGTTGCGGCGGCTGGTGGTCTTCCGCCACCTCAACCTGATGCGCAAGCCCTACCCGTTCCGGGGCCCCTTCGACATCATCTTCTGCCGGAACGTCATGATCTACTTCAACCGCGAAACCCAGGCCGAGCTGGTGAACCGCTATTACGAGCTGCTGCAGCCCGGCGGCGTGCTGCTGGTGGGCCACAGCGAGAGCCTGACCGGCATCCAGCACCCCTTCCGCTACGTCCAGCCCACCATCTACATGCGCTGACGCCGGCCGCGGCGGGCAGCCCCGGGCGCCCGCAGACGCAGCCGGCAGCGGCGTGGCGCAGATTCCGCAACACCCTGACTCAAAACGCCTTACCCCGAAAGCAGAAGCAGGGCCAGGACGCCGATGCCGATCAGGGCAAAGGAGGCGATGCCGTCGGCAAGGGCGGCGGCGGGGCAGGGACGATCCGGGGAACGGTCGGACGGCATGGGAGGCTCCTTTCGTGGCGTACCGGTCAACAATGACCAGGTAGATGCCAAGCCGCGTTCCCGGAGAAGGGTCCTGTTGGGGATCCTCGCAAGCCGTTGATTTGTAATGGGATGTGGAGTTTTTGTGAGGGAGGGGCGGGGCGTGTCCGGAAGGGAGCGGATTTGTGCAGTGAAAATCTGAGCAGGTATAGGTCTGATTATGATCGACCTTCTGCCTTTTGCTCGAGGATGTCGAGCCATGCCAGCAGGTTCTGCTCGCCTTCGCCGTCAAGTTGGTCGCATGCGGTCGCATGTTGCCCGCATGCGTTCAGAAAGGAAGCGGTCTCGGCGGGCGCGAGGGGCTGCCGGACCGCATTCTGTGGGCCGAAGAGTCGGGTCGGCGCCCCGGCGCCCCGGACTAGGTCGGCGATGTCGGCGTGTTCCAGAAGTCCGGGCATGAACAGGTGTTCGGGCCAGGCGAAGTCGGGATCGCCCACAAGGGTCGCGATGCTGGCGGGGAAGTCCCAGAGCGCCAGGCCGGCGACGGGTTCCGCTGCCGCGGCGGCGGCGAGGAGGACGGCGATGGCGGCCGCGCCGCAGCCGGTCAGGACCACGGGGCGGTCGCGCAGGTCGGACCGGGAGCGGGCGTACGCGAGCGTTGCCAGGACGGCGCGCGCACGGATGGCGAGCAGCGGATCGCCCAGCGCCGCGGTCGCCTGGGTCAGATAGCGGTCGGTGTCGCCCCAGGGCGCGATCTCGTAGGGGTACATGGTGCATGCCGCATCGCCGGTGCCGGGCAGGTCGACGGCCAGGGCGGCGCCGCGGGCGCGCGCGCGGTCCAGGTGCCGGACCAGCCGCGGCAGAAGGCCGCCGCGGTAGAAGAGCCGGTGGCGGTGCTCCGCGTCGGCGTGGAGGAGGAGCGGCCCCGGCCGGTCGCTGGCGAGGAGCGTGGCCGGCAGTTGGAGGTCGGCGTCGAGGTCGAGCAGGAGCTCCTGCCAGTGGTGGGTCCAGACGAGGAAGGGCGCGGCCGCGCGGGCGGCGGGGGCGGGCCGGCCGCCGTCGGGAAGCTGCAAAAGGGCGTGCGCGGCGCGTCGGACGGCGGTTGGCGACCCGTCGCGGGCCTGCCGCAGGCGGGCGGCGGCCGCCGCGGCGCGCGTGCGCATGGTCGCGGTGTCCTGTGGGTGGCAGCGCAGGTCGGCGTCCGGATTCATGGCGATGCGCGGGTCGGCGGTGTCGATTTCCGGACGGGCAGTGTCCGGATCCAGGACGGGCCGGGGGAAGCGCACAAACGCCTGCGCCTGGGCGAGCGTATAGGCGTGCCCGCCCGCATCTTCGAAAAACGCGAAACGGTCGCCCGCGCCGGCGGCGGTGTAGAAGGCCTGCACGAGGTTGGCGAGGCGGCGCGTGTCGTCGATCTGGAACACCTCGTCGGCGGCGCCCGCCATGAGGAGGCACGGCCGGGGCGCCGCGGCGCAGCAGAGGTCCACCTCGTCCACGCCCTCGGCATAGCGGCGCCACGGGTGGGTCTCGGGGCAGCCGGCGTAGGCCTGGGTGATGTCGAGATCGGCCAGTTGCGCCAGGCAGCAGGACGGTCCGATGACGGCGATGCGGTCGTCGAGGTGGACGGCGAAGGTGGTGGTGGTGCCGCCGCCGCTGACGCCGGTCATGGCGACGCCGCGGGCGGTGTCCACATCCGGGCGGGCGTGGAGATAGTCGACGCAGCGCAGCGCGTCGGCGACGAAGTACTGGCTGCTGCTTTCGCCGACGGGATAGCACCGCACCCCGTCGCGAAAGTGATCGTTGCCTTCCCGCTTTTCGCCGGACTGGCCGGGCGGGTCGAAGGTGACGGCGACGCAGCCGCTGAGCGCGAAGTACTGGCAGGGCAACTGGTAGCTGGCGCCAAGCTTGTTGGAGTGGCCGACCGGGACGACGATGCCGGGCCACGGGCCGTCGCCGTCGGCCGGGATGTAGACCGAGGCGTTCACTTCCCAGCCGGGGAAGGATTCGAACAGCACGTTTTCGATGCGGTAGCCGTCCTTTTCGTGGACGCTGACGGTGCGGGCCGCGGGCGCGGGGTGGTCCGGGCCGGCGGGCAGGGCGCCGTAGAAGCGCCGGACGGCGGTGCGGAGGGTCCGGACGCAGGCGTCGATCGATCCGTCGGCCAGCGCCTGCCGGCGGCGGCGGGCCGCGGCGTCCATGCAGGCGAGGCTGCGCCGGACTACGTGCCGGCGGACCATGTCGCGCAGGTCGACCGAGGGGTCGACCGGGGCCTGGGGGCACGGGCGGTCGGGCATGGCGCGTCTCCGTCTCCCGTCGGGGGGATCAGCCCATGTCGTGGGCGGCGAAGACGAAGCCGCCGTCGGTCTCGAACGCGGCGACCGCGGTGACGGGGTTCTGGAAGTCGGCGAACCGGCCCTCGGCCAGGATGGTGTCGCAGCAGGCATCGGCGCTTTCGCAGACGAAGCCGTCGGATTGCTCGACGCGGACCTCGTTGTGCTCGTAGGTGCTGACGTAGTAGCAGGTGCCGGGCGCGATGGCGAGCTCGCGGACGTGGAGTCCGTCCTTGCGGACCACGCCGAGCCACCCGGTGGAGGCGCCGGCCTCGATGGCGGCGGCGATGCGCGGGGTGTCGAGCTGGTCGTGCTCGTAGTCGAGCGCCAGGAGCGTCAGCGCCATCGCGTCGCGGACCGGCATGCCGGCGTCGATCTTTTCGAGGATGGGGTCGGTGTGCGAGCCGTTGCTGACGACGGCGGTCGCGCCGGAGATCCCGGCGCAGGTGTAGGCGATGTACGGGCTTTTGAAGACGTCGCTCTCGTGGCCTTCCTTCGGCACGATGCTGGCCCCGTCGTCGCTCAGGAGCGCGCGGCGGTTGGGGAAGCTGCGGGAGCTGACGCGGTACATGGCGGCGCACTTGCCGTCGCGGTTGCGGCCCACGGCGACGATGCGGCCCAGGTAAATCGGTTCGCCCATTTCGATCTCCTTTCCTCGTCTGCGGTTGCGGCCGGCCACGCCGGGCGGGCCGGAGAGCGGTGCGTCAGTCCGCGTCGTGGCGGCCGTTCGGTTCGGATGCGTTTGTGGCGTCGGCTTCGCCGGCGAGCCGGCGGGCGACGATGGCTGTCATCACGTCCAGCGGCGGTTCGCGATCGGTCCAGAGCCGGAACTGGCGGGCCGCCTGCCCGACGAACATGGCCACGCCGTCGGCGATGGCGGCGCCGCGGGCGCGGGCCTCGCGCAGCATGCGGGTTTCGCGCGGGTTGTAGACCGCGTCGAAGGCCACCATGCCGGGGCCGAACGCTTCGGCGGGGATCGGGGTGGCGTCGACGTCGGGGTGCATGCCGACGCTGGTGGCGTTGGCGACCACGGCGCAGTCGTCGCCCTGCGCGACCGCCCCGGCGTCGGCGAGGGGGACGGCTTCGGCGTCGAGTTCGCGCGCGAGGGCCTTGGCCTTGGCCGCGGTGCGGTTGGCCACCACGACGCGGCAGCCCGCGGCGCGGAGCGCGTGGGCGATGCCGCCCCCGGCCCCGCCCGCCCCGACCAGGAGCGCCCGGCGGCCGGCCAGGGGCACGCCGTCCGCTTCCGCCGCGCCGCCGATGCCGTCCCGCG
>CAZKKD010000375.1:0-4342 GCA_964553265.1 uncultured Planctomycetales bacterium
AGGTAGGCGCCGCAGCGGCTGAAGGAGCACGGCAAAAATGGGACGCTCGACCAAGAAGGGCCCCTATGTGGACGAGAAGCTGCTGCGGAAGGTGACGCAGCAGAAGGAACGCGGCGGCCGCGACCCGATCAAGACCTGGGCGCGCGCCTGCACCATCGTGCCCGAGTTCGTGGGGCACAACTTTGCCGTCCACAACGGTCACGGGTTCCAGAACCTGTTCGTGACCGAGTCCATGGTGGGGCACAAGATGGGCGAGTTCGCCCACACGCGGACCTACCGCGGGCACAGCCGAGGAAAGTAGCGGAGGCGAAAGAGAAGAAACCATGCCTTATGCAGCGAGCCACCGGTACGCGCCCATCTCTGCACGGAAGGCGCGGCTGGTCCTGGACCTGATCCGCGACAAGCCGCTCGGCGAAGCGCTGAGCATCGTGCAGTTCAACCAGAAGCGCGCAGCCCACCTGGTGGGCAAGGTGCTCCAGAGCGCGCAGGCCAACGCGCAGGAACTGGGCGTCGGCCGTCCGAACGAACTGCGGGTCAGCCGCGCCTGGGCGGACGAAGGCCCGACCCGCGGGAAGTGGCGTCCGCGGGCGCGCGGCATGGCGGCGCCGATCCGCCGACGCACGAGCCACATCAACGTGGAACTGGAAATGGCCAGCATCGTGGCCGCGGGCGGGGAGGAGTAGCCGTGGGACAAAAGGTCAATCCCGACGGATTCCGGGTCGGCATCACGCGGCGCTCCAACAGCCGCTGGTACGCGGACAAGCGGAATTTCGGAAAGTACCTGGTCGAGGATCGGAAGATTCGCGATCACATCAAGAAGGATTTCGGTTTCGCCGGCATCTCGCGCATCGAGATTGAGCGGACCGAGGACGAGGTGGAGATCCTCCTCCACGCGGCGCGGCCGGGGGTGGTGATCGGCCGGCACGGGTCGGAGGTGGACAAGCTGCGCGACCGGCTGCAGCAGATGGTCGAGCGCAAGGTGAACATCAAGATCCAGGAGATCAGCCGGCCGGAGCTTGAGGGCCAGCTCGTGGCCGAGGCGATCGCCGAGCAGCTCATGAAGCGCGGCGGCACCCGGCGCGCGATGAAGAAGGCGGCCGAGACCACCATTCAGGCCGGCGCGCTCGGCATCAAGATCGGCATCGGCGGGCGTCTGGGCGGCGCGGAGATTGCGCGGCGCGACGACCTGCGCATCGGCTCGGTCCCCTGCCAGAAGCTGATGGCCGACATCAGCTACGGCTTTGCGGTGGCGCGCACCCAGATGGGCACCATCGGCGTCAAGGTCTGGATCTACCGCGGCGACATCGTGGAAGGGGAGGGCGAGTAAGATGGCGCTGATGCCGAAGCGGGTCAAGCACCGGAAGTTCCAGCGCCGCCGCCTGCGCGGCGACGCCACCAGCGGCAATTACGTCGCGTTCGGCGAATACGGCATCCAGGCGATGGAGCCGGGCTGGATCACCTCCAACGAGATCGAGGCCGCGCGCGTCACCGCCAACCGGTATCTTGGCGGCGAAGCGAAGATCTTCATCCGCATCTTCCCGCACATGTCCGCCACCGCCCGCCCGGCCGAAACGCGCATGGGCAAGGGCAAGGGGGACGTGGTCTACTGGCGCGCCAACGTCAAGCCGGGGACGATCCTGTACGAGATCTCCGGCGTCGACGAGGAGGCCGCACGCGAAGCGCTCCGCCGCCAGGCGCACAAGCTGTCGGTGAAGACGCGACTGGCCAAGAGGAGGCACAGCCTGTGAACGCGACCGAACTGCGGGCGATGAACGACGCGGAGCTGGACAGCGAGCTGGAGAAGACCCGGCGGGATCTTCTCAACCTGCGCTGCCGCAGCGCCCTGGGTGAAGAGATCAAGGCCGATGCGGTGAAGGCGGCCCGGCGCGACATTGCGCGGATTCTGACCGTGCAGAACGAGCGCCAGGGGGCCACCGCACAAGCGGGCGAAGCCGAGTAGGAGAGCCATGAGCGACGAGACCAAGGGCCGCAACCAGCGGCGATCCGTGCAGGGCGCGGTGAGCAGCGACAAGATGGACAAGACCGTCACGGTGACGGTGGACCGCCTCGTGAAGCATCCGAAGTACGGCAAGTTCGTGCGTCGGTCGAGCCGGTACCACGCCCATGACGAGCAGAACGAGGCGCGCGTCGGCGACGTGGTCGAGATCATGGAGACGCGTCCGTACTCGAAACACAAGAACTGGCGGCTCGTGCGCGTGCTGAAGCGCGCCGAGATTGTCTGACCGCCGACGTATGCCGTCGGACGTCCGGCCCCGCCGCGGGGATGCGAGGAAACGCGACAGATGATTCAGATGCAGACGCGCCTGGATGTGGCGGACAACACCGGCGCCAAGGAAGCGATGTGCATCCGGGTGCTGGGCGGCCGCAAGACGACCGCTTCGCTCGGGGACATCGTGGTGGCTACGGTGAAGAAGGCCATCCCCGGCAGCCCGGTCAAGGAAGGCACGGTGGTGAAAGGCGTCGTGGTGCGGACCAAGAAGCCCGTCAAACGGGCCGATGGTTCGTCCATCCGCTTCGACACCAACGCGCTGGTGATCATCGACGAGAACAAGAACCCCCGCGGGACCCGAATCTTCGGTCCCGTCGCGCGGGAACTGCGCCAGAAGGCCTTCATGAAGATCGTGAGCCTGGCGCAGGAAGTCATCTGAGTGGGAGCCCGACACATGGCGGCAGGGAAGACCCGTATCCGCACCAACGACATCGTCCAGGTCGTCTCGGGCGAAGAAGGCGGACGCAAACACGTCAGCGACGGGGAGGAGCACCTCCGGGGACGTCGCGGGCGTGTGCTCAAGGTGGACCGCGAGGCCGGTCGCGCGATTGTCGAAGGCCTCAACATGGTCTTCAAGCACCAGCGCCAGAACCGCGACGGCCAGCAGCAGGCCGGCGGGCGGACCGAGAAAGAAGCGCCCCTGGCGCTGTCGAACCTCATGGTCGTCTGCCCGAAGTGCGACAAGCCGACGCGCGTCGCGGTCCGGGTCGAGGAGACCGCCGGCGCCGATGGACGCCAACGCCGCAGCCGCGTGCGCCTGTGCAAGAAGTGCGGCGGCGAGATTCCGGAAAGGGTGGGCTGAGATGAGCCGGCTGCAGGAAACGTATCGCAACGAGATCATCCCCGCGATGGTCGAGGAGTTCGGCCGCAAGAACATTCTGTCCCTGCCGCGGCTGGTGAAGGTCTGCGTCAACATGGGCGTCGGCCAGGCGCTCCAGGAGGCGAAGGTCCTCGAGAACGCGGTGGAGAACCTGAGCGCCATCGTCGGCCAGCGCGCCGTCATCACCAAGGCGCGGCACGCGGTGTCGAACTTCAAGCTCCGCAAGGGCTGGAACGTCGGCTGCCGGGTGACGCTGCGCGGCGAGCGCATGTACGAGTTCCTCGACCGGCTGATGAACGCGGCAATGCCCCGTATCCGCGACTTCCAGGGGGTCAACCGCCGCAGCTTCGACGGGCAGGGCAACTACAGCCTCGGCGTCGAGGACCAGAGCATCTTTCCGGAGATCGATCCGGACGCGCCGGAGGCCAACCTCGGCATGGACGTGACCATCGTGATCCAGGGCTCGGAGAGCGCGGCGGAGAGCCGGCGTCTTCTGGAGCTCCTGGGCATGCCGTTCACCCGCGAGGGCGGCAGCGGCAACGCCGCGTAAGCGGACAGAGGACGACGGTCCGGCACGCGGCCGGACGCTGAGAATCGAGGTGGAGACGCATGGCGAAGACGAGCCAGATCGTGAAGGCCTCGCGGGAGCCGAAGTTCGAGGTGCGCCGGCAACGGCGTTGCCAGCTCTGCGGCCGTCCGCGGGCGGTGTATCGGAAGTTCCAGATCTGCCGGCTGTGTTTCCGGAAGCTCGCCAACGAGGGCGACATTCCCGGGCTGGTGAAGGCGAGCTGGTAACGAATCGGGCGCGCCCGGTGCGCGCACCAGGGAGAGGCGAGACCCGCATATGAGCATGACCGACCCGATCGCGGATATGCTGACCCGCATCCGCAACATGACGCGCATCGGCGCCAAGAGCGTGCGCATGCCCAGCAGCAAGGTGAAGCTTGGCATCGCCGAGGTGCTGAAGCGCGAAGGCTACGTCGAGAGCTTCGATTTCGAAGAGAGCTCGCCCCAGAATACCCTGGTCATCGGGCTGAAGTACGGCCCCGAGCACGAGCAGGTGATTCAGCGCATCGAGCGGGTCAGCCGGCCCGGCTGCCGCCGCTACGTGAAGGCCGACGAGATCCCGGAGGTGCTCAACGGCCTCGGCATCTCGATCCTGAGCACCAACGCCGGCGTCCTCTCCGACCGCGAAGCGCGCGCCAGGCGCGTCGGCGGCGAGGTGGCGCGGG
>CAZKKD010000376.1:0-4342 GCA_964553265.1 uncultured Planctomycetales bacterium
CTGGGCGGCGCCCGCCGCGTCGCCGCCGCTTCCTCGCCACCACCCTCCACCGCCGCCGCCGCCACCGGCAACGCCGCCGGGAACGATGCCGGCAACGCTCCCGGCGCCGACCACCCGCCCGCCACCGATGCACCGGACGCGACCACCGAACGCGGACAGGCACGGAGGAACGGGGAAGGGAACGGCAGCCCTGGGTAGGCCGGGCGAAGCCCGGCACGGATGAAGCGTTCAGGCTGGCATGCGCCGGACTGCGTCCGGCCTACCGGCTCCGGTAGGTAGTGCCGGACTGCGCTTGTGCATTCAGAAGTGGCCTTGGTGCGTCTGTCTCGTCCGCGTCCGTTGCCGTGATGCAGGCTCCCATTTGCCAAATAGGACGGGATCCGGTATAGTGCCCTACGTGGAGGATGCGTTGCATGATCGCCGGGTTTCGGGATTCCGCCCTGGAGTCGCTCTATTACGATGGCCCCGGACGCAAGAGCAAGCGTATCCCGGCTGATCTGCATGCTGTGATTCGGCGGAAGCTGGACCAGTTGAACAGCGCTGCCGTGTTGCAGGACCTGCGTGTGCCGCCGGCCAACCGGTTGGAGGCCCTCAAAGGGAGTCGCGCCGGCAGCCACAGCATCCGGGTCAACGATCAATGGCGGATCGTGTTCCGCTGGATCGGTGATGCCGCATACGATGTGGAGTTGGCAGATTACCACTAGATCGCGCGGAGGATATGCGATGAAGACCAGGTTGCCGCACCGGCCCACGCATCCGGGCGAGATGCTGCTGGAGGAGTTCCTGAAGCCGCTGGGGGTGACGCAGGTGGCGTTCGCGCGGCACCTGGGCGTGAGCTTCAAGCGCATCAACGAGATCGTGAACGGCAAGCGCGCGGTCAGCCCCGAGACCGCCTGGCTCTTCGCGGAAGCGCTGGGGACCACGCCGCAGTTCTGGATGCAGTTGCAGACCACCTACGATCTCGTCCATCACAAAGCGGACCATGCCGTGAAACCGCTGAAGCGGGCCGGGTGACGGCGGCATGGATGCGGGCCGGTGTGCGCTGCTTCCCCTCGCCCTGGCGGCAGCGCTTCCGTTCCTGTGGGTGTCGAGCTATCTGTCTATGCGTACCCGGCACGCGACCGCCGGCCGGACTGCGTCCCCGCCGGTCGCGCTGGACCTGCGCTGGCGCAGGATTCATTACGACACAAGCCGCGCGTGGACTGGCATCCTCTACCATCTGCACGGACCGCTCGCGCTTGTGGATCAGCGCCTCACCGGAACGGAGATCGAACGCGTGCGGAACGACGATGCGGGACAACCCGCCAACTACGGGCGGGAGGCCTTCGAGTAGACCGGTGCGTTCGTCAGCGACAAGCGCCCGACTGTGGCCGGCCGACGTCTGCGGGACTCCGTTCGGGCCCGGCCTTGACGCGGGGGCGGCTGGGCGATAGCGTTTCGGGGGGCAAGTGTCGGGACAGCAACGCGGGCACGGGGTTGCGCGTCCGGGTTGCGTGATGGAGCAAAGCCGGAAAACGACGGAAGGGAGGGTGGGGCATGGCGCGGGTACGCGGGCGTTGCGGATTCACGTTGGTCGAGCTTCTTGTGGTGATCGCCATTCTGTCGGTTCTGGCATCGCTGCTCCTGCCGGCCCTGCAGAGCGCGCTGGCCCAGGCGCGTGCGGTCCATTGCCTGAACAACCAGCGTCAACTCGGCGTCGCCTTCCAGATGTATGCGAACCTGGCGGAGGACTCGTTCCCCTACCTCGGCGGCGATGACCTCGGTACCGACTGGGAAGGCGACAACCGTCGCAACGTGGACATGGAGTGGGCGGTGGTCCTTCATAACACGGTTCTGCCCGACCAGGCGATGCTGCCGGGGTGGCGCAACCACCTCTATGCCGACGACCTGCAGGAGGTGGAGAGCTCGGTCTTCGTCTGTGCGGAGATGGCGAGCGGCGTCTTCGCGCACACGGCTGCGGATGCAATCAACTCCTACCTCAGTAATACGCGCGCTTCCACCTATGACGGGAACTTCTTCTGGGTGTCTGCGCGTGTCCGGGACAATCCGAAGTACGCGAAGATGAGCGGCATCTCGCGGCCGGGCTTTCCGCTTCTCGTCGACGGCGGACAGGACAAGATTGGGGTCTGGGAAGGAACGGTGCACTACTGGCCAAGCTATCTCCTCTTCAACAAGGGGTTCCACTCCCGGTTGAATGGCGACGGCAGCCACAAGGTCTTTCCCGGCTACTGGCACGGGGGAAGGCCGGGCCCGGTGCAGGGCAATACCCACGTCCTCGCGCTGGACGGCTCGGTCGCCTCCCTGCCGCACTCCGCCGTCAGGAACCTTACGGACAAGCGGGCGTCCTCCCCGTTCTTCTCCGCGACCACGGGCGATCCGTCCCCAATGGACTGATCCGCGAAGATCCGTCGGCGCGTCCGCAGTCCGTTGACGCGGTGCGGGGTGGGGATCCCCTGTCACAGGTGCAGAAGTCTGACGACCGGAGACGCGTTCGCCAGGTGGGTCGGCATTGGTTGTGCGAGGAGGCGGCATGGAGCTCTATCCGGTGGTGCTGGAGCATGCGGCCGCGTTCGTCGGGGAGACGCCGTGGGCGGTATCGCGCGATGCGGACCTCCTCTACCGCGCGCATCGGGAGGCGTGGTCGTTCTACGGGCACGCGCCGGTGGTCTGTGGGATCGACGTCTACCACCTCGAGGTCGAGGCCTGGGGCGCGCAGGTGGGGGAACCGGTCGACGGGGGCATGCCCACGATCGGGTTCGCGCTGCTGGACGAGGTGTGCGAACTGGCGGACCTGCCGGCGCTGGACCTGCACCGGGACGGGCGCCTGCCCCTGACGCTGGCGGCGGCGCGGCGGCTGCGGAGGGCGGGCGGGGCGGTGCGCGGGCCGATGGCCGGGCCGGTCTCGCTGGCGGCGGGGCTCCTGGGGTTCGAGACCCTGCTCTTCGCAATGCTCGACGATCGCGACGCGGTGGGCGAAGCATTGGAAGCGCTGGCCCACCGGCAGGCCCGCCTCGCCGCGGCGTGGCGCGCGGAGGGGCTGGAGCCGGTGCTCTACGAGTCCGCCGGCGGCCCGCCGCTGGTGGCGCCGGCGGACTTCCGGACGCTGGTCGCCCCGGCGCTGCGGATCGTCTTCGCCGAGGCGCCCATGCCCTGCGTCCTCGGCGGCGACACCGCGTCGGTCGCCGACGCCCTCCTGGCCACGGGCCCGTCGGCGGTGCTCTGCCCGGCGGAGACGGACCAGGCCGCCTTCCTGGAGACGGCGGCGGCGTGGCCGGACTGTGCGGTGCGGATCAATCTGCCGGCGGCGGACCTGGCCGCGGGCGACCGGGACCGCGCCGTCGCCGCCATCGACCGCGCCGCCGCGCTGGCCGGCGGACGGGCCGGGGTCTCGCTCGGCACCGGGGTGCTGGCGGTCGAAGCGGATCCCGACTTCGTGCGGGATCTCATCGCCTATGCGGCGGGGGTGGACGGCGCGCCACGCGCCTGATCCGTCCGGGGCGATTCTGTTCTGCATTTTGTGGCGCCATTGCGGCGAAAGGCTCCCTCACCCCAGCCCTCTCCCCGGGGGAGAGGGAGTACGGAATGACCCTGCCCGGGTCGGCGCGGCCTTGACCTTTCCGCCGATTTGTGGTACGCTGGTTCTCGACATGCAACACCTGCGGCGCAACGCCCCATCGAACGCGCATGCGCGCGGCCCATCCGAACCACCCATGGGTGTTCCCTTGCCGACCGGGCGGCGTTGTGCCCACCGTTCGCGTGGCGGACGGTCCGGGGGCGCGGCCGGTCCGATCCGGGGGCGCGGCCGGCTCGATCCGGGCTGGAGCCGGCGCCCGCTTTCGCTCCAATGCAAGCACAAGGAGAACCGCATGATTGGCCGGGAAGCCGTTCACGACCGGGAAGCCGTTCAGAACCTGCTCGACAACCTCGACACCGGCGACGTGCCGCCGCGGTGGTACGACTGGAAGTGGCAGCTCAAGCACTCGGTGCGCGACATCGAGACCTTCGAGCAGTTGCTGGGCGTCGCGTTTCCCGATGACGAGCGCCGCCGGCTGGAGGAGACGCTGGCGAAGTTCCCGCTCTCGGTGACGCCGTACTACCTCAGCCTCATCGACACCGACCAGTTGCACGAGGACCCCATCTACCAGCAGGCCTTCCCGTCGCCGGCGGAGCTGGAGATCCAGCGCCACGACATGGCCGATCCGCTGGCCGAGGACGCCGACAGCCCGGCGCCGCACATCACCCACCGCTACCCGGACCGGGTGCTCTTTCACGTCAGCAACATCTGCTCGATGTACTGCCGCCACTGCACCCGCAAGCGCAAGGTCGGCGACGTCGACTCGAT
>CAZKKD010000377.1:0-4321 GCA_964553265.1 uncultured Planctomycetales bacterium
TCGAAGTCGGTGTAGCGGGGAAAGACGCGGTCGAGGGCGGCGCGGTCCATGGGGGTCTCCAGGCGAAAAGGATGGGAACCGGACAGCGTACCGGTGTGCATGGTCTTCTGCAGGGCTGCCTGCGGATAACGATTCGTCCGTCGGGCGAGACCGTAGCGCTGGCGCGGCGTCTCTGCAAGAAGAAACGTCTTCGTCGTTGACAGCGGCGGGGCGGGCGCTACCGTGGCGGAGGTCTATCCTCATTCTGCGGAAAGGAGCCTCCCGTGCAGCCCGAATCGTCCGCCCTCTTCACGCCGCACACGTGCCCGGAGTCGGGCGTGGTCTCGTACATCCTCACCGCGCGGGTCGCGCCGGTGCAGGAGGCGTTCTACTTCGTCAACGACGGGTCGAGCGCCGACGGCCGCTACCTCTGGTTCTACTGCGCGCATCCGCCCGCCGGCACGGCCCACCGCGGCCGGACCCTGGGGGTGATCGACTGGGAGGCCGATGCGGTCCGGGGCTGTCCGGAGACGCAGTTTTCGGAGGCGACGCCGTATGTCGCGCCGGAGTCGGGCGAGGTCTTCTGGGGTGCGGAGGGACGCTACTGGCGCCGGCGGCCCGAGGCGGACGCAGAGGCGGTCTGCTTCGGCGAGCTGCCGGAGGCGTGGGTTGGCTGGCGCACCGTGGAGCGTTCGGGTACGCACCTGACGCGCTCGGCCGACGGGAAGGCGTTCTTCCTCGACGTCGGCTTCGCACTCCAATGGCCCTTCGGATCCATGTCGATCGAGACCGGCGAGGTCTGCCACTGGCACACCTTCGACCGGCTCTACAACCACGCGCAGTTCAGCCCCACCGATCCCGACCACATTCTCTTCGCGCAGGAGTTCCACGCCGACCCGGTGACGGGGTTGCGCATCCCCATCACCGACCGGATCTGGCTGCTCCGCCGGGGCGAAGCGCCCCGGCCGCTCTTCCCCACGCCGACGGTGGCGACGCACGAGTGGTGGGATCGCGACGGTGCGCACGTCTGGTACATTGCCTGGCGCAATGGCCGGCCGGGGGTGTGGCGGGCGTCGGTCGAGACCGCCGAGGCGGAGGAGGTCTGGGCCGGGGTGGGCTGGCACGCGCACGACAGCGGCGACGGGCGGGCGCTGGTGGCCGACCAGACCGAGGAGCCCGGCGGCTTCCGGCGGGGCGGGGCCTCGTCGGTGCGCTTCCTCAACCGCGAGACCGGCAAGAGCGTGGTCGTGGCGCGCAACCCCGCGCGGAACGACTACGCCGGCGCGCACTACCACATCGATCCCCATCCGCGCTTCCTGTGCGGCGGGGCGTACGTGAGCTACACCACCACGGTCCGCGGCGCGGTCGACCTTGCGCTCGTGCCCACCGATACGCTCTACGACCACACCTCCTGATCCGGCCGGCGGCGCGCCGCCGGTCCGGATTCGGGACACCATTCCGGCACACCTTTTGCAGATGCCCCGGCGGGTTTCCGGACCCGCCGGGGTGTGTGGCCCCGGCGGAACGACATCTGCTGTAACGCGTTCATAATGAATGTGTTGTGGCGGACAGGGTGCGTCTGCCCCGGTGGGAGCCACACCGCCGCGAAAGGGAAATCTCACGCGTTCCGAATTTGGCAACGCGGCCGGGATGGGGTAGAGTGTGGTTGTCCCCGAGGGCAGGACGCAGACCACGGAAGGAGGCACACCATGCGAGGTTCGCTCAGCAGCGCGGCGCGCGGCATGTACATCCAACGGATCCCGGGGCGGGAGCCGTCCCCTGCGGAACTGCGGACAGGGCTGCGAAGCCTGCCCGGGACGGATCTGCAGCTCGTGGTCGCCCGCAACCGCCACGCGGATCTGCGGCGGATGGTGCACGGCCATTCGCCCCGCGACGCCGGGAACTGACCCGACGCAGGCCTGATCACTTTCGCACGCTCATCTTCTTTTCGCCCCAGGCGACGGCCTGGTTGCGGCCGTGCTCCTTGGCGTAGTAGAGCGCTTCGTCGGCGCGGTTGAGCAGGTCCTCGGGGGTCTCCATGTCCGGGGTGCGGTGCGCGACGCCCATGCTGATGGTGACGCGGATGCGGTCGCCCTTCTCGCCCACGCTTTCGAGGGCCTCGACCTTCCTGCGGACGCGGTTGGCGAGGGTCAGCGCCTTGCGCGCGCTCTGGCCCGAGAGCAGGAAGCCCATCTCCTCGCCCCCGTAGCGGAAGACGAAGTCGCTGCTGCGCGCCGCGCCGGCCATCGCCTCGGCCACGTTCTTCAGGATGATGTCGCCGGTGGGGTGGCCGTAGGTGTCGTTGACGCCCTTGAAGTGATCGATGTCGACCATCACCAGCGACAGGTCGGCATCGTTTTCGCGCGCGGCGGCGAAGGTCTCATTGAGCTGCTCCCACATGAAGGACTTGTTGTAGAGCCCGGTGAGGCCGTCCTTGACCGCGCGGACCTGGAACCCGTGCCCGCGCAGCGCCTGCGCCACGTGCCGCGCCGCGCCGGCCACCAGCGGCCGCCAGACGCGGACCTTCTCGCCCACGTCGACCCCCTCGACGTCGAAGGCGACGGTGAGGACGCCCATCTCGTCGTTCTCGGTGCCGAGGCGGCAGGCGAGCTCCAGCACGCCCTGCGCACCGTCGTAGCGCTCGGGGGAGGGGTGGCTGAGCGCGCGCCGCACGCCCGATCCGTCCAGCGCCACCCGCGCGACCGCGGCCTTCATCCGCTCGGCGGCGTCGGCGCGGTCGAGGTCGGCCTCCGGGTCGCGGCGGGGGGCGGTGAGGATGGCGGTCCCGACCGCGCGCTTGGTCCGGTCCGGGAGGGTGTAGCCCAGCTCCGCCTGGATGCGGAACTCGGTGTGGTGCGGCTCCACCGTCACGCGCCGTACGCCGAACTGCCGCGCCGAGAGCGGCCCGTCGCCCATCTGCTCGCCGAGGGTCTGCCCGCCTTCGGGCGTGAAGGAGAGGAAGAGCTCGCCGCCCGTTTCCAGCCGGTAGTGCGCGCCCGGGAGGGGCGGGTCGTCGGGGCTGGTGGTGCGCCAGACGGTGAGCTCGCGCGCGCCGGCCAGGTTGCGCGCCACCACCCGCGCGAGTTCGCCCAGGAAGCCGTCGAGGCTGTCGTGCGCGCGGGCGACGTTGCTGAGCTCCTGGGCCGGGCGCAGCAGCTCCACTTCGCTGCGGAGCATGTCGCGGTCGCGCTGGAGTCCGTCGACGAAGCCGTTGAGGCGGGCGAGCTCGCGGCCCTGTCCGGCGGCCGTGGCGGCGGCGTCGCGCCGCGCGCGCTCCACCCGGCCGAGCGCATGCTGCAGCCCCAGCAGCAAAAGCGCCGCCGCGAGCGAAACCAGCGCCGAGAGCACCTCGGTCCGGTCGCCCGTGCCGGCCGGCGTGCGGACAATCCACGCGTCCGCCGCCGTCAGCGCGAGGGCCAGCGCCGTCACCGCGGACAGACAGCGCAGAAGACCGATCCAGAGTGCCTGCATGCGTCGCAATCCGGTCCAGGGGCAAGGCGCGCGGCGCGCGCCGGACGGGGCGGATCAACCAGGACCGGAACTGTATGCGCGCGGCCGGTCCGTGTCAACGCACCCCCGCTGGTTTCGCCGCCGGCGCCGGCGGGCGAAAATGGGCTTGACACGCATCTTCCTCTGTCGTAACGTAACATTGAAGAACGACTTCTTGCAATCCGGAGGGGTCCGGCCCCTCCGCCGGTCCGCACCCGCATTCCCGTGTGCGGATCCCCGACGGGGCGCCCTCGGCGGCCCGTCCCGGCTTCAATGCAGGGGAGCACGCACGCATGCCCGAACGCAGCCGCATGATCGGCGAGATTCTCATCGAGATGGGCGCCCTCTCCCCCGAGGACCTCGAGGAAGCGCTCGGCATCCAGCAGGAGACCAACAAGCGCCTCGGCGACATCCTGGTCGAGAGCGCCTTCGTGCAGCCCGAGGACCTGACCCGCGCGCTCGCCGAGCAGTTCGACATGGAGATGGTCGACCTCGAGGGGCTGGAGATTCCCCGCGAGGTGGTGGAGATGGTCTCCGACGAGCTCGCCCGCGAGCACCGCATCATCCCCATCGAGTACGAGAAGGACGAGGACGTCCTCGTGGTGGCGATGGGCGACCCGCTGGACCTCTACACGCTCGACAACCTCCGCTTCGTCGTCAACTGCCAGGTCGAGCCGGTCCTGGCCACCAAGCAGTCGATCGCCGACGCGCTCAACAAGTACTACGGCATGCAGGAGGATCAGCTCGACGAGATGATCCAGGAGTTCACCCAGTCCAACATCGAGTTCGTCCAGGGCGATCTCGACGAGGACGGGGTCGCCGACGCCGACGACGCGCCGGTCATCAAGCTCGT
>CAZKKD010000378.1:0-4285 GCA_964553265.1 uncultured Planctomycetales bacterium
CCGGCCTTCTCCCCGGAGGCCGACGCCGCCGGGCCCCCCGAACGGGCAACCCTCGGCGAGATGGCGGACGGCGTCGCCTATGCGCTGCACAGGCGTTCGATTGCCCGCGAAAAGCGGCGCTCCGAAAACGAATGCCGCGAGGCCGAGGATCGCTTTGCCGTCTTCATGGATCACCTGCCGGCCGGGGTCGTGATGCGCGACACCACTGGCCGGATCCTGTACGCCAACCGCTTCATGCGGGAGCATTTCCGCGCCGGGGAGTGGATCGGCAAGTCGCTCGACGATGTCTACGGGCCCGGGCGTGGTGAAGCGTTGCGGCGCGAGGACGCGATCGTGCTGGCCCAGGGACCGTGCAGCCTGGCCACCCGCGTGCCCGACGGCGTCGGAGGCGAGCGGATGGTGGACGAGTGTCGCTTTCCGGTGCACCGTGACGACGAGGAGGATTTGATCGGCGTCATCTCGCTCGACGTCACCAATCTCCGCGATGCCATGACCGAACGCCGGCAGGCCATCCTGATGCTCGAGCAGGCGCAGAAGATGGAGGCGGTCGGGCGGCTCACCGGCGGGGTGGCGCACGACTTCAACAACGTGCTCACCGCCATCATCGGCTATGCGGAGATGCTGCACGACGAGCTCGAGGCCACCGGCGCGGCGACCGAGAAGCTGGAGGTCATCCGCCAGGCCGCCGACCAGGCCGCGAATCTGACCGCCCAGCTCCTCGCCTTCAGCCGCAAGGGCTCCAGTGAGGAGCAGAGGCTGGATCTCAACGCCGTCGTCGATCCGCTGCGGAAGGTGCTCCTCCGGGTGCTCGGAGAAGACGTCGAGCTGGTCTGGCGCCCCGGCGAACGCCTCCGCCCCATCCGGGGCGGGCACACGCAGATTGTCCAGATCCTCATGAACCTGGCCGTCAACGCGCGCGATGCCATGCCGGACGGAGGCGAGCTCATCATCGAGACGCGTTCCGGAACGCCCGACGCGGAGTTCGCCCGGCCCCATCCCGGGTTTCCCGACGGGACGGCGGTCTTTCTGTGCGTCGCCGACACGGGGACGGGCATGGATGCGGAGACGCAGGCCCACATCTTCGAGCCCTTCTATACGACCAAGACCGTCGGCCGGGGCACCGGCCTCGGCCTCGCGACCGTCATGCAGATCGTCAAGCAGCACGGCGCCGTGCTGGATGTCGAGAGCGCCCCCGGCGCGGGCAGCGTCTTCACCATCGTCTTTCCCGCGGCCGAAGGCGACGGGGAGGCCGCCGCACCGGCCGACGCGGAAGCGGGCGACGACGCCTCCGACGGCATCATCCTGGTGGTCGAGGACGAGCCCCCGGTGCGCGAACTCGCCTGCGAGCTCCTGAAGCTCGACGGCTACACCGTCATCGAGGCGGCGAGCGCCTCCGAGGCGGAGCGCTTTTCCGAACAGTTCGGCGGGCATATCCATCTGCTCCTGAGCGACGTCATCATGCCGCGGATGAGCGGGCCGGACCTGTACGAGCGGCTCAAGCGTCGCCGGCCCGGCCTGGAGGTGCTCTACATGTCGGGGTATACCGACGACCGCATCGGCGAGAAGGGCCTGTCCGATTCGAGCCGTCTGCTCCGGAAGCCGTTCAGCCGCAGCAAGCTGTTGAAGACCGTCCGCGCCGTCCTGACGGCGTCGGCCGCCGGCGCCAATCAGCCGGACGCGGATTGACTGCACTGCCCCGGTGGTGCTGCCCCCATCATCGTGTTGCAGAGAAAGGACAGTGGCGATGAACCCACGGACGGATGTGCGGGTGCTGGTGGCGGAGGACGACGACCTGGCCCGCAAGACGGTGCAGATGTACCTCGACGTACTGGGCTGTCATGCGACCGTCACCACCAACGGTCGGGAGGCCCTCGGCGCGCTCGAATCCGCCCCGGCCGATGCGCCGTTCGATCTGCTGGTGACCGACATCGACATGCCGCAGATGAACGGCCTCGACCTCGTGCGCCATTGCAACCGCGAACGGCCGGGCCTTCCCGTCATCGTCATGACGGGGATGGGCGACAAGGCCCTGGTGGTCGAACTTCTGCGGGCGGGGGTGAGCGACTACATCGACAAGCCGTTCACGCGGGAGCAATTTGTCGGCGCGGTTCGCAAGATGCTGACCGGCTCCGCCGCCGGCGACGCCGGGGCCGAGCTGCGGCGCCTCAAGGAAGAGATGCTCGCGGTCGTCGAGTCCCGCGTCGAAGCCCAGACCGACCAGGTGCTGGAGTGGATCCGGGGCGGCGTGAAGCACCGGTTCAACCAGCCACTGACCGTGCTCCATGCCAACCTGTCGATGCTGCGCCGCATCGCCGTGGCCGACGGCGACGGCGCGGACGGCCCGGCGGCCGCCCGCGCCGCCGAGCTGCTTCCCGAGATCCTGGAGAGCCTGGAGAACGCCACCGTCTGCATCTCGGGCCTGGTGACGCTGCTCGGCCGGCTGCACACCGCCCGCTTCGAGAGTTACGCCGGTGCGGACCAGGTGCTCGACTTCGAGGCCAGCGCGCGACACTGACCGCGCGTCGCGCGCAGACTGCGGCCCGAATGCTCCTTTCCCGCCCCGGTCCGCTCGGACCGGGGCGGTCTGTGTGCGTGGGCGGCGCCTGTCTGTCCATGCATTCGATTGCGGAGGGGGCGGTTCGCGCCGCCCCATCGTTCTCGGAACGCCTCCTCGCCGTGCTCCGTCCGCCGGACCGTCCCATGCCGTATGGAGGGACGGTCTGGCGCAAGCCGCCGCTTTGGGGTTGCCAGTCGCGGGGCCGGTGCATAGAATCGCGCCTCCGGACCGGCCCGTCGCCGGCAATCCGGGGGAGGGGAGCGGATGGACGAATCGATCGCCGTCGTCAGCGACGTGCACGGCAACCGCGAAGCACTGGCCGCGGTCCTCGCCGACATCGACGCGCGCGGGATCCGGCAGATCTTCTGCCTCGGCGACATCGTCGGCTACGGGGAGGCGGGGACCGGGTGCCTGCGGACGCTGCGCGAACGCGACGCGCTCTGCGTGCAGGGCAACCACGACGGCAACATCGCCCCGCCGCGCGACCCCGGCATGCGCGCCGAAGCGCACGCCACGCTCGCCCGCGAGCACGACCTCCTGACCGAGGAGGAGCGCCGCTGGCTCCAGGCGCTGCCGACCGAGCGGGTGGTGGAGGACGCGGTGCTTCTCGTCCACGGCGCCATCACGGGCCGGGACGACTACATCCTCAACAGCGACGCGGTGAAGAAGAACCGCGATCTCCTCCGCGAACGCTACGGGGGCATCCGGTTCTGCTGCTTCGGCCACACGCACCTGCCGATGATCATCCAGGGCGGGAAGGTCGAGATGGCGTTTGCCGAGACGACGGGGGTGGAGCTCGATCCGTTCGCCGCCTACCTCGTCAACCCCGGCGCGGTGGGCCAGCCCCGGGATCGCAATCCGGCGGCGAGCTACGCCGTCCTCGCGCCCGCGGCGAACCGGCTCAGCATCGTCCGGGTGCCGTACGACGTCGCCGCCGAGCAGGCGCGCATGCGCGCCGCCGGCCTCGACGAGCGCCTCACCCGCCGCATCGCGATGGGGATCTGAGGCCGATACGCGTTTCACGAAACCGACAGAACCGACACGCAGGAGAATCGCATGACCATCAGCCGCGACGACGTGCACTACGTGGCCGACCTCGCCCGCCTGGAGCTCTCCGGGGCGGAGGAGGCGCGCTTCCAGGAGCAGCTCGACAGCATCCTCGACTACATCGACCAGCTCCAGGAGGTCGACATCGACGGGGTGGAGCCCTACATCAGCGCCGCCGCGGAGGGGAATGTCTTCCGCGACGACGCGATGCGACCGGGCCTCCCGCGCGACGACGCGCTCGGCAACGCGCCCGAACGGGACGCGGTCGGCTTCGTCGTCCCGAAGGTGGTGGACGGCGACGCCTCGCCGGCCTGACCCTGTCGCCGTCGCCTGGCCCCCGACCGCCGGCGCGCCCCGCCGCGTCCGGCCGCCTGAACGAAAGAGAGAACGGAACGCCATGGACCCGACCGCTCTGAGTGCCGCCGACCTCGCCGCCGCCGTCCGGGAGCGCCGACGTCCCCCGCCGGGCTCGGCGGAAGCCTGCTTTGCCCGCACCGACCCCCACGCCCCCGCGGTGCGCGCGTTTCTCCACCCCGACCGGGGGGGCCCCCCCCCCCCCCCCGCCCCGGTGGACCGCCGCTTCCACCCCGGCGAACGGGTGGGCCGCCGTCCGGGGGGCCCGGTGGCGCGGAGGGCCAACCCCCCCGGCCCGGGCGCCCCCCCCACCCGCCCGCGCCCCAC
>CAZKKD010000379.1:0-4281 GCA_964553265.1 uncultured Planctomycetales bacterium
CCACCACCGGCTGGTTCATCACAATCCCGTCCACCACCTTGCCTTCGAGGCTCGGGACCATGTTGGCGCCCTTGTTGAGGTTGACGAGGACCACCTGCGCCCGCGTCCCGTCTTCCCGCACCGCTTTGGGGCCGTAGGTGATGCCCGACGCGTCGAGCGCGGCCATGAAGATGAGGTACGCCACCGCGCGCGGGGCCTTGTACCCGATGCGGACCGGCGCGTCCGCGTCCCGGACGTCGGCCAGGAAGCTCTCCCACGAGTCGACGGGCAGATCGGGCCGGACCATCAGCATGTCGCCGTCGGAGTTGCACCCGAGCACGATGCGGAAGTCGGCCCCCCGGTCGATGGCCGCCACCGTCGCCGCCACCCCGCCGAGGCCGACCTCGATCTCCCCCCGGGCGAGCGCGGCCGGCATGTTGGCCCCGCCACCCACCTTGCGGAGGTTCACCTGCGCGACAACCGCGTCCCCGCGCATGAGATCGTACACCTCGCGCGGCTTCTTGACGCGGAACCAGACGCCCCCGGCCTCTTTGCGCAGGGCTTCGCCCCGCTCGGCCGCGACAAAGAGCGCAATCTGGTGGTCGTGGCCGACGTGTCCCACCGTCAGCAGCGTCGGCGCGTCATCACCGGCACGCCCCGCGACAGAGACAATCAGCAACAACGCGACAACTGCGGCAAATCGGATTCCGCGATCCCGAATCATCCCGGACCTCCCTCCCCTCCGTTTCGGCAAGCATTCCCCCAATCCCGGGCATCACAGTCTGCCCGAAACGCAACAGGTTGTCCAGTTTCAAGAGGATTGGGACGGGGCGTGCGAAACCGGCAGTCGAGAGGTCAGCATACACATCCCCCCGAATCCGCGGGCGGAACCAGCCCCGCCGCAACACCACCGGGGATGGAGACCGGGGGAGAATGAAGCCGTAAGGGCGCGTCCTGAGGTCAGGAAAACGGCCAGAAGTCGATGGTGGAATCGCGGAGGACGGCATTGATATCCTCCCAGGTCAGGACCTTGCGGCCCTGGCGCTTGGCGAACTCGGCGGCGTAGCGGATGAGGAATTCGGTCGAATCCAGGGCATCGGCCATGCTCCGGCGGGCGGCAGGCGCGCGTGTGGCTTCGCTGGTCAGGATGTCGGCCTGGCGGCGGCGCACCTCGCTCATGAGCCGCCGGACGATGTCGGCGCGGAACTTGCGCATGCCGTACTTCGCAGCCGCACCGCTCACCTTGCGGTGGACGGCTTCCTCGAATTCCGGACCGGTCAGCCAGCCATATTCGCCCATGTCCCGCCTCCATGCACAACCGGAACGACCCGTTGCGGCCGGGGCCGCGTTGCCGCTGTCTTTCGGTGTCCGAGGCCGCAACACCACTATAGCAGACCACTTCCGACTGTGCAAATACCGGTCCGCACCACAGACAGGTCGCCGGAGACCGGGCGACCTGCGTTCATTGACGCAACATCTTGTACGCCAAGAAGATTCGATGTGCAACAATACACAACGAATCGATCTTTCTTTCGCGCGTTTTTTTGTTTTTTGAATTATTAGGCCAGCTGGAGCTGGCGGTCGCGGTAGGACGTCCACTGTGCGTCGGAGGTGATGAAGCTGTAGCGACCCCGGAGATCGAGGAAGAAGCGCCAGGCCTCGGGGGTGGATCGGCTGATGGCTTTCATCCGGACCATACCGTGGAGGAGGTCGAAGAGCTGGACGTAGAACCGTTCGCTCTGCGGGGTTTCCTTGCCGCGGGCCTGGTCGGCTTCGCGCTGGGCGTCCAGGAGCTGCCGGAAGAGCATGACCACGCCCATGAGCGACCCGGCCACGCGCTGCTCGCGCAGGGCGCGCGCCTTGTAGGCCTGCTCCATCAACTGTCCCGGCGTCGCGGCGCGCTCGGCCAGGAGCCGGCTGGCCTGCATGCAGGCGCTTTCGAGCGCGAGCGCCTCCAGATCGCCGGCGAAGCCCTCGATGCTGGCCTCGACGCGGCCGGGCTCGGGTTCGCCGCGGTCGTAGCGCGAGCCGGCGGGCTGGGCGGACCGCCGGGACAGTTCGCCCAGCTGGTCGCTGCTCTCGTCAAGCCCGGCGGCGGCGATGAGCGCTTCGCGCAGGACACGGAAGATGGACTCCGTCTCCGCGGACGGCTGCAGCCGCTCGAAAGCGCCGAGGGCGTCGCGCGCGGCGCCGGTGCGGATGCCGAGTTCGTTTTCGTACCGGCGGACAAGCCGGCGCAGTTCGTCGATGAAGAGGGTGGAGGCCTCGCCGGCGCCGCGTTCCTGAAGGGCCTGGATCTCCTTCTCGCGGGCGTCCATGGCGCGCTGCAGGCGGGCGCGCTCCTGGCGTTCGGCTTCGAGATCGTGCCGGGCGCGTTCGAGCTCGAAACGGGCCTTGCGCGTCTCGACCTCCATCTCGGTGACGCGGTTCTGCGTCTCGCCCAGCTCCTTGCCGAGGGTCTCTTCTTCGCCTTCGAGCTGGCGGACGCGGTTCTCGCGTTCGCGGACCTGGCGCTCGAGCTCGGCGATGCGGTGCTGGTCCTGCTCGACGCGCTCCTTGTGCTCGGACTCCAGGGCCTCGATGCGGGCGCGCAGGTCGAGGCGTTCCTCCTGCAGCACGCCCTTTTCGGACTCCAGCAGCTTGCGCTTGCGTTCCTCGGCCCGGAGGCGGGCCTTGATGTCGTTCACCTCGTGCGAGGAGGTCTGGTAGGCGTTCTGGTACCGGCGGGCGCGTTCGGAAAGCTGGCCGAGCAGGCCGGCGATCTCGCCGGTCATGTTCTCCAGTTCGCTGCCGGCCTCCATGAGCGACATGCTTTCGCGGAGGGACGCGATCTCCTTTTCGCCGAGCTGGGGGGCCTCGGCGGACGGCGGGGCCGGTTCCCGTTCGGGCGGGGCCGCTTCCTCCTCGACGGGCGCGGCCTCTGCCTCGGCTTCGGCCGCCTCCGCCGGCGGGACCGCAACGGCGCTCTCGCCCTCGGTGGCCTTGAGAATGTCGTCGATCGAGTCCTCGACCGCCGCCGCGCCGCTCAGCAGGGCGTCGAGATCGTCCTCGCCCTGCGCATCGGTCACCGTGGCGGCGAGGTCATCGGGAATGGCGTCCGCTTCGGCTTCCGGCGCCGCCGGGGCTTCCTCTTCCTCAGCCGCGTCGGGGACGACGGGCGTGAAGGCCTGCGTCTGGGGCGGCTCGGCGGCCCCGGCATCCTCGGCCGGCGCTTCCTCCTGCCCGGCCGCTTCTTCGGGTTCGGGCCCGGCCTCTTCGATCATCGACTCGGCTTCGGGCGGCTCCTCGGCCGTCTCTTCGCCCAGCAGCGCGGCGATGTCGGCCTCGTCCCCCGCTTCGCCGAGATCGGCGACAAGCGTCTGTTCGCTGCTGATGGAGCCGTCGGGCTTGCCGGCCCCGGCGTCCGCCTCTGCGCCGCCGTCTCCGCCGGTGTCCATGGCCCCGGCCAGGAGCGCATCGATGTCGTCCTGTTCGGACGGGGGCGCGGCGCCGGCATCGTCCTCTACGGCCGCACCGACGGCGTCGGGTTCGGCGTCGGGCTCCGCCTCATCCTCGTCACCGCCGAGTGCACCGGAGAGAAGCGCATCGATATCGTCCTGCGACTGCGGGCCCGTGTCGGCCTCCGCGTCGGCTTCGGGCTCGGCTTCGGCCACTGCGGCGGCATCGTCATCGTCGCCGCCGAGCGCCCCGGACAGAAGCGCGTCGATGTCATCCTGCGACTGCGGGCCCCCCTCGGCTGCGGGAGATTCTTCCGCTTCGGCCGGTTCGGGCGCTGCCGGTTCCGTGGCGGCGGAAGCGGCCATGTCGTCCTCGTCACCGCCGAGCGCACCGGCGAGGAGCGCATCGATGTCGTCCTGCGACTGCGGGCCGCCGTCATCGGCCGGGGGGGCGGGCGCCTCTTCCTCGGCGGCGGGGGCCGGCGTCTCGTCCTCGTCACCGCCGAGCGCACCGGAGAGGAGCGCATCAATGTCGTCCTGCGACTGCGGGCCGCCGTCGTCATCGGCCGCCGGCGCCTGGTCCGGGGTCGCGTCGGCAGCGGCATCTCCACCGGCATCCTCGTCGCCGAGCGCACCGGAGAGAAGCGCGTCGATATCGTCCTGCGATTGCGGGCCGTCGTCGGTCGGGGGGGGCGGTTCGGCTGCGGCGTCGGTGCCCGCCGTGTCAGGTTCGGGTTCGGCGACGGCCGCGGCGGCGGCGCCCGAGACGAGCCCGTCGATGTCGGCCCGGGACCGCGCGCCGCGCTCGTTGTCCCCACCGGCGGCGTCCCCCCCCTCGAACGAGGGGCCCGCGCCGCCGAGCGAC
>CAZKKD010000380.1:0-4273 GCA_964553265.1 uncultured Planctomycetales bacterium
CCAAGGGGAGCGGCTCCTGGCCGGGGAGACGCCCTTCCGGGACATCGCCGTCGGGTACGGTCTGCTGTGGCACTACGGCGTGGCGGGGGCGTTCGCGGTCTTCGGCGTCAGCCTGACGGTGCTGAAGGTATTCTTCTCCGTTGCGGCTGCGCTCATGGTGGTGTTCGGCTATGGTGCGCTGCGGGAACTCACGGAGCGCCGCTGGATTGCGTTCGCCGGCGCCCTCCAAGTGCTGCTCGTGCCGGGAACGCTGCACAAGACGCTTTTTCCCCTAGTGATCGCTGCGAACCTGTTCTTCTTCGCCCGCTGGACAAAGGATGGCGCACGCACCGACTGGCGCATCGCGGGCCTGGGGGCGGTTGCGGGAGTCGCATGGCTGGTGCGGTACGACATTGGCGTGCTCTCTGCGATTGTGTACACCGGCTACTTCGCTCTGGAGGAGGTCCTGAGTGCGGGTCCGGTCCGCGCCCGTGCGGCCGCGGGACTGCGTCGCATCGGGCTCCTCTGCGCTGGAGTGGCGCCGGTGGTGCTGGCGGCCGCGGGGATCGCTTGGGCGGGCGGTTACCTAGAGTTCCTGATTTCCCTGACGGTGCAGCCCTTCGAGATAGCGTGGTTCTATCTCTTTCCCGCGCGCGAAGCTGTCGACGTGCCAGCGGGCACCGGAGCGGGCTTGGCGCGGACGCCCTTTTCTGATCTCATCACTCCCGGCGGCTACTACACGCTTGCCCTCTTTACTTGGGCTCCCATCGCCATCGTGGGCGGCGAATTGTTGCAGGGAGTCGTCCGCGGCGCGCGGGCGTGGCGGCGGCGGGATCTGGAGGCGGCGCGGGCGCGGTTGCGGGTTGCGGCGCTCTTGGGTCTGGTCCTCGCAGCCTTTCCGCAGTTCTTCATCTTCCGCCCGGACTTCGCGCATCTTTCGCAGTTCATGCCGGGGTTTGTTCTCTGGCTGTGGTTCTGCGTGCATCGGCTGATACCGGTGTCCTTCCGGGCGTGGACGCGCGCGGCGGCGGCTCGGGAGGCGCCGGACTGGCCGGTGCGATGGATCCGGATCGCGCTGGCCGGGGGGCTCTTCCTGTACGGGCTGTACTACACCTACAACGGACTCGGCCGGGCGAACACCGGATCCATCGGCATCCGCTTCGGACGGACCGAGCGATATGTCGGCGACAACGGGGTCGACGTCCTGGTCACGCCGAAGAGGGCCGCCCGGCTGCGCCACATCGACGCCCTCATCCGGGCCTACACTCCGCCGGACGGGGCCGTCGTCTGCTGGCCGTACGGACCGGGCTATGCCTTCATGACGGATCGCCGCATGCCGATGCACTTGCTCTATGTCGACGACGCCAGGCTTCTGCGCGATCCGGGGTGGCAGAGCAAAGCGGTCGCTCGGCTGAAGGAGCTCCGGCCGGGGCTGGTTATGGTAAGCAACAGGAAGATGAACTCAACGGAGATCAGTCGCTTCCGCAATTGGGCGACCGAGGTCATGGCCTACCTGGAGAAGGAGTATCGGGAGATCGAGCCCGGGGTCTTCGTCACCCCGGAGAGAACGCCCTCCCGAACGGACGCCGGATCGGGCGGGGTTGAGTGACCGGCCGGCGCCGGCCTGCACCATGGAGCGCAGCACCCATGCCTGAACCTGTTCCCGCGCCGTCACGCGCTCGTCGCTGGACCTCGGTGCTGGTCTCCCTGGCGGTGACGGTCGCCTGTTTCGGGGCCATCCTGGCGTTTCTGGACCTGGAGTGGGAGGGGACGGAGGCGATGCTGCGGCGGGTGACGGCGGGGTACCTGGCCGTCCTTGCGGCGTTCCTGCTCGTCATGCACGTCCTGCGGGCGATGCGGTTTCGGGTGCTGCTGGCGGAGCCGGTCTCGCTGCGGCGGCTGATGAGCATCGACATGCTTTGCCAGTTCTACGCCAACTTTCTCCCGTTCCGGACCGGGGAGGTGGCGCTGCCGGTGTTGCTCCGGCGCGAGGGGGTGACGGTGCCCCGGACGGTGGCGATGCTGCTGGTGGCCCGCAGCTTCGACGTTCTGGCGCTCCTCGTCCTGGGCTCGGTGCTGCACATGTGGGGGTACGACTGGATTGCGCCGCTCCTGCAGCGGTTGCGCTGGCCGCTGGCGGGGGCGACGGCAGTGGGGGGCGCGCTGGGGGTGCCCCTGCTGTGCGGGAGCGCGGGCGGCGTGCGGTGGCTGGCCGATCGGGTGGCGGCGCCGGAGCGCGGGTGGATCCCCCGGCAGGCGTGGCTTGCCGATCGCCTGCAGGACCTGTCCGCGGGGCTGGCGCTGGTGAACCGGCGCAGACTGTGGTGGACCGCCGGCCTGACGCTCCCAGCCCGCTCGCCGCCCGCACGCCGCGCAGCAGGATTCGATGCTGTTGGGACACCGCGAAAGCCTCGGGCGACTCCAGCGCACCCGGGGCGAAGCGCACCGGCGCGGCGGCACCGATTGCCCGGTGCCGGGCCCGGGCCACGTGCAGCAGGGGCCGGGCGCCGCTGTCAAGCGTGGTCACCAGGTCTCCGGCTTCGAGCCGTTCCACCGGGATGCGGCCGGCCGGGGTATCGACCAGCATGCCGGCGGTGAAACATGTGGGCCCGAGATCGGCAAAATCCAGCGGGCCCTGCGTTGTCACCCCGGTGGCGAAGCGCAACGTCCCATCCTCCAGCGCCTGGCCATCCGTGGGCGTGAAGAGTTGCCGCCCGTCATCGAGGTAGAAGGTGATCCCGGTATAGAGACCCAGCCCCTCCCCCGGTACATCCATCCAGACCCGGTCCCCGGGATAGGATTCGGTGATATCCACCCCATCCACCGAATCGCCGTTGAAGCGATCGAGATCGCCATCATTGTTCTGGTCGATCATTTCCAGCCGCAGGACGTTCATCGCCGTCCCGGCGGGGGGCGGGTTGTAGGGATCGATCTCGTAGAACTGATCCTTGTAGCTTGTGGGCATGACCGGCCTGCTCGTTTCCAACGTCCTGGAGGCCAGTATCGATCGGAAAAGTGGATTTTCTGGGCTGCAAACCGAGCTTTTTCCCGGCAGACCACGCCCGATTCAAGACAAGTTGGCGGATCCGCTCAGCGCAGGGTGGGGCGCGCCGCGATGTCGCGCAGGGTCTCGTCGGACTCGATGATCCGGCGCAGGCGGCCTTCGTCCACCTCGGACAGGGGGGTCGTGATCACATGCCCCTTGCCCCGGAACCGCTCCATCCGCTCCAGCAGCGCCTCGGCCGAAACCTTGCGCACCAGAACGCAGACCGCGGCGCTGCCCGGCACCAGCGTGCGGCCAATCTCCTCCACGAACGCGTCATCCAGACCCACATCGCGCAAGGCTCCGGCCACGGCGCCGGCCAGGGTGCCCACCGCGGCGCCCGCGACGGGCACCAGGAACGCCGCACCCAGCACCAGCCCCCAGACGCCGCCGCCCAGCGCATGAAGGCCCGCGATCCGCGCCTGCTTGCCGAACCGGACCCGGCCCTCCGCATCGCGCGTGACCAGTTCGATATCCTCCAGATCCACGGCATAATCCGCCCCCAGGCGCGCGATCTCGTCGCGCAGGTCGCGCGCGGTCTGCTCGTCATCCAGGACGATTACCAGCAGGTCGGACATGGGGTCTCCGGTGCGTAGTGTATGGAAGGAGCGTTCCAACGCCTGGCGGCCGGCGCCGGTTCCCTTGCGCCGCGGCCTGCACGAAAAGGCAGGCCCATCGAAAAGGGGCCGCGCCGTGCCGGCGCGGCCCCCATGCTTCACGTCATCCCGACCGTCACTCCGCCGGGACGGCGCTTTCCTCCAGCACCAGCGGGTGGGCCAGCTTGTTCAGCATCTCCTTCGGACAGACCTGCAGGAAATTGCCCCGCTCCAGATCCCAGTGCTGCAGGATGTCGGCTGCCTTGCGCGAGCGCGTTTCGGCGGCATGCCGCTCGATCAGCCCCTTCAACTCGGCCTCCCAATGGGCCACGGTCACCGGGCAGGTCACCAGGCTTTCCATGTTGATCAGAAGCCGGGCCTTGCCATCGGGATCGTGGATATAGGCCATGCCGCCCGTCATCCCGGCCCCGAAATTCGAGCCGATCTCGCCCAGGATCACCGCGACGCCGCCGGTCATGTATTCGCACCCGTTGGAGCCGCAGCCCTCCACCACCACATGCGCGCCGGAATTGCGCACCGCGAACCGCTCGCCCGCCCGGCCGGCGGCGAACAGCGCGCCCGCGGTCGCGCCGTAGAGCACCGTGTTGCCGATGATCGTGTTCTCGGCCGCCACGAGCGGACTGGCCATCGGCGG
>CAZKKD010000381.1:0-4255 GCA_964553265.1 uncultured Planctomycetales bacterium
GAACGGTGGAGGCGGTTGATTGGGGGGGGGGGTACGGCGTGGCGGGGGCGGTGGGCGGCCGGGTGGCCGGGCATGCGCGGGGGGCGGGCGCACAGCCGCCGATCTTTCTCACGGGCGGCGGGGCGGACGCTCTCGAATGGTTGCTCCCGTTCCGGGGGATGCGGGCGCCCGAGTTGGTGCGTGACGGCCTCCGGGCCGCGGCGCAGACTATCGGGCGGTCGGGGCCGTGACCGCGACGCACGCGACTGCGGTTCGCGTCTGCCGGTTGGGCCGCGGTGGCATCGTTCAGATTCGGTGTGTGGGCCCCGGAGCGGCCGGACGGCTGCACGGGTTGCTTGCCCGGCGCGACGGCGCCCCGCTGCCGCCCCCGGCGGAAGGCCGGATCGACTACGCGCGCCTGCGCGGCCCGTCCGGCGACGTGGACGAGGTGCTGGTCGCCTGGACCGCCGACGGCGCGGAGCTCAATTGCCATGGCGGGACCGCGGCCGCGCGCGCGGCGCATGCGCTCCTTCGGGACGCCGGCTTCGACGAGGCGACGCCCGAGGAAGCGCACCTGGCCGGGGCGGCGGTGCCCTACGACGATCTCATCGCCCGCGAGGCCGCGTTGCGATGGCCGGACGCCGCCACCGAACGGCAGGCCTGGGTCCTCGCGCAGGCGTCGCAACTGGCGCGGGACGTGGCCGGGATGATCGACCGGCTCGAACGCGGAAGCGCCGTCGACGCCGTGCGCACGGATCTGCGTCGCCGGGCGGCCGACGGTACGGCGGCGCGGCGGATCCTGCGCCGCTGGACGGTGGCGCTGGTGGGCGCGCCGAATGCGGGCAAGAGCACGCTCTTCAACGCCCTTGCGGCGCGGGAGCGCGCGCTCGCCGCCCCGACGCCGGGCACGACGCGCGACGCGGTCCGGCTGCGGATCGACCTGTCCGGTTTCGATGTGGAGCTGATCGACACGGCCGGGTTGCTGGATCGCGCGCAGGGGGTGGATGCCGCGGCGGTGGCGCGGGCCCGCGACGTCGCCCGCGCGGCCGACCTCCGGCTGCTCCTCGTGGACGGAAGCCGCCCCGCCGGCGAGGAAGACGCCGCCGCCGCCGCGCTCTGCGGTGGGCGGCCGACGCTGCGCCTGCGGACCAAGGCGGATCTGCCGCCGGCCGCGGAGACGGACGCCGCGGACGATGCCCTGCGCCTGAGCGCCCGGGACGGGCGCGACGTTGCGGCGCTCCGCCAGCGCATCGCCGGGGCGCTGGGATCGCTCCCGCCGGACGCGGCGCCACCGGCCGGCAACGAAACCGGTCCGTCGACGACGGGCTGCGACCTCCGGGACGCGGCGCCGTTTACGCGACGGCAGGTGCGCCGGATGGCCGAGGCGCTGGCGGCGCTGGAACGGGGGGATGCTGTCGAAGCGGCCGGCCGACTGGCCCGCTGTCTCGGGCGGCATCCGGATCGGGACGATGACTGCGCCGCGCTGGCGGCGGAGTGGGCCGAAGAGAAACGGAATCGATCATGACCCAAGTGCACCGTGACGCAGCCTGGATGCAGACCACCCTCGATCGCCTGGCCGACGAAGCGGCCGCCCTCCTGCCGGATGCGGGGCCGGTCGCGGTCATCGGCATCCGGACACGGGGATCGGCCGTGGCCGAGCGCATCGCCGCCCGCCTGCGCGACGCGGGGCGCACCGTCGAGGTGGGGCACATCGATATCACGCTCTACCGCGACGACATCGCCGACGCCGGCGCCCGCAAGGCCATCCGCGCGAGTGACATTTCCTTCGACCTTACGGGCCGGACCGTGCTCCTGGTCGACGACGTCTTCAGCACCGGCCGGACCACGCGCGCGGCGCTGACCGAACTCATGGACTTCGGCCGGCCGGCCGCGGTGCGGCTCGCGACGCTGGTGGATCGCGGCGGCCGCGAACTGCCCATCCGCCCGGACGTGGTGGGCGAGGTGCTGGAGGTGGCGCCCGACCGCAAGGTCCAGGTGCGCATGACCGAATTCGACGACAACGACGCGGTGGAGGTGATCTGACCGGCGGCATGGCGCGCCGCGGCGCGCGGCCCGGACGAACAGGAGTCTATCCCGATAGGCTCTCGCAATCCCGAGCCCGAGCGAGAAAGGCCGGATCAAGGAAGACGAAACAGGCGATATCTCTGGTTACCGTCGATACAGTCCGACGCCGAGTCCGGTGCTTCGCAGCCGGGCGAAGACAGAACGGCCTGTCGGGATAGGCTCTGAGGGGGGCACGACCGGATGCAGTGGACCCGCAAGCACCTGCTGGGGCTGGAAGACCTTTCCGCCGACGAGCTGGAGTGCATCTTCGAGACCGCCGACAGCTTCAAGGAGGTCTCCACCCGTTCCATCAAGAAGGTACCCGCCCTGCGCGGCAAGACCGTGGTCAATCTCTTCTTCGAGCCCTCCACGCGGACGAGCAACAGCTTCGGCCTCGCGGCGCGGCGGCTCTCGGCCGATGTCATCAACGCCGGCGGCAAGATGTCCTCCACCGTCAAGGGCGAGACCCTGGTCGACACCGCGCGCAACATCGAGGCGATGGGCGTCGACATCATGGTGGTCCGCCACGGCGCGGCCGGCGCGGCGCTGCTCCTGTCGCGCAGTCTCGGCTGCAGCGTGGTCAACGCCGGCGACGGGGCGCACGAGCACCCGACCCAGGGCCTCCTCGACCTCTACACCATCCGCGAGGTCCGCGGCCGGATCGCGGGGCTGCGCGTGGCCGTGGTCGGCGACATCGCCCACAGCCGCGTGGCCCGCAGCAACCTCTGGGCGCTGCGCACCCTCGGCGCGGAGGTGGTCCTGGTCGGCCCCGCGACGCTGATGCCGAAGGAGATCGCCTCGCTCGGGGCGGGGGTCTGCCACGACATGGACGAGGTGGTGGAAACCTGCGACGTCATCAACATGCTCCGCATCCAGTTCGAGCGCCAGGAGGAGGCCTTCCTCCCCAGCGCCCGCGAGTACAGCCGCCTCTTCGGCCTGACGGCCGAGCGCCTCCGCCGCGCCAAGCCGGATGTCACGGTCATGCACCCGGGGCCGATGAACCGTGGCCTCGAGATCGCGCCCAGCGTCGCCGACGGCGACCGCAGCGTGATCCTCAAACAGGTGGCCAACGGCCTCGCGGTCCGGATGGCGGTGCTCTATCTCGTCTCCGGCGGCGCGACCGGGGAAGACTGAACGATGACCGGCGTCATTCCCGAACCCGGCCGCAGCATCCCCGCCTGACCCCGGCGCCGCCGGCCTGCAGAAAGGACGACCATGGGCAACCTTCTCCTCCGCAACGGCACCGTTGTCGACCCCTCCCAGTCGCTGGAAACGCAGGCGGACCTCCGCATCCGCGACGGGCGCGTGGCCGAGATCGGCCCGGGCCTCACCGGCGACGAGCCGGTCTTCGACGCCACCGGCCTCGTCGTCGTGCCCGGCCTCATCGACGTCCATGTCCACTTCCGCGAGCCCGGCGACGAGGAGGAGGAGACCATCGCCTCCGGCTGCCGCGCGGCGGCGGCGGGCGGGGTTACGAGCGTCGCCTGCATGCCGCACACCCAGCCCGCCACGGACAGCGAGGCGGCGACGAGCTTCGTCTACCTCCAGGCCCAGAAGGCCGGCCTCTGCAACGTCTATCCCGTCGGCGCCATCACCAAGGGGCGCGCCGGCCGTGAACTCGCGGAGATGGGCTCGATGGTGCGGGGCGGGGCGGTGGCGTTTTCCGACGACGGTTCCTCGGTCCCGACCGCGGGGGTGCTGCGCCGCGCGATGGAGTACGCGAAGATGCTCGGCAAGCCCATCCTCGAGCACTGCGAGGACGCCAGCCTCGCCGGCAAGGGCGTCATGCACGAGGGGGGGATGAGCACGCGCCTGGGCCTGCCGGGGATCCCGGCCGAGGCCGAGGAGATGATCGTCGCCCGCGACATCATGCTCGCCCGCCTCACCGGCGCGCGCCTGCACCTGCAGCACGTCTCCACCGCCGGCAGCGTGGAGAGCGTCCGGCGCGCCAAGGCCGAGGGGCTTACGGTGACCGCGGAGGTGACGCCGCACCACCTGCTTCTCACCCACGACGCGGTGCACGACTACGACCCCTCCGCGAAGATGAACCCGCCGCTGCGGACCGAGGCCGACCGCCGCGCCTGCGTCGCCGGCCTCCGCGACGGCGCCATCGACATGGTCGCCAGCGACCACGCCCCGCACAGCCGGGAGGAGAAGGAGGGCGAGTTCCCCGCCGCCACCCTCGGCGCCACCGGGCTGGGGAGCCCGGGCG
>CAZKKD010000382.1:0-4249 GCA_964553265.1 uncultured Planctomycetales bacterium
CGTCGGGCTCGAGGACGTGAGCGAGCACCGGCCCGGCCAGGTGGTCGCGGTCGTGGAGGACACGCGCTGGTGCGACGGCGCGCTGCGCGCCGCCGAGGGCGCCGACCTCCTGCTGTGCGAGGCGACCTTCGCCGACGCGGAGCAGGAGCTCGCGGGGCCCTACGGCCCCCTCACGGCGCCCCCGGCGGGGCGCCGGGCCCGCGGGGGCCGGGTGGGCCGCGCCGCGCCGCGGCACCTCCCCCCGCGCGAGGACCGAGTCGGCGACCCGGTCGAGGGACTTGGCGGCGGCAGCAACCGCCGGGTCGGTTCGCTCCAGCTCGGCGAGGTCCTCGGCGAGGGTGCGGAGCCCGAGCCCCCGGTCGAGGCACCAGCGTTCGACGGCGGCGGCGAGCGGTCCGGGCGTCACCCGGGCGCGGCCGGTCACGAGACCCGCCTCGGGCGCGGCCGGTGCTGGACCTGCCGGCCGGGGAGCGGCTGGAGGGGGCGCTGGCCGCGGGGGTGGCGGGGGTGCTGGCCGGGGCGCGCGTCCTGCGGGTCCACGACGTGGGCGCGACGGTCCGGGCCGTCCGCATGGCGGCGGCCATCCGCGACGCGTCCTGACCCGCGGAGCGCGGCGGTCTTGACAGGGGCGGCGGGGGCCCGTCTAATACGGGTTCGCGCATCTGCACCGCAACGGCGGAAGGGAATCCCGATGTTCGACGCCTGGATGAAGTCGATCTCGGCCCATCCCCTCGGCGTCTGGGGGCCGCTGCTGGAGATCGTGATCCTCACCGGGCTCGTCTACCTCGCCCTCGGCTTCATGCGCGGGACGCGCGGGGCCGGCATCCTGCGGGGGCTCCTGGTCCTCTACGCCTGCGGCATCGTCAGCATCCTGGCGCTGGCGAAGCTGCTGGAGCTCAAGAACATCCGCTGGCTGATGGAAAACTTTCTCGGCATCGCCATCATCGCGGTGGTGGTGGTCTTCCAGCCGGAGATCCGCCGGGCGCTCATCCGCCTGGGGGAGAACCCGGTCTGGGCCCTCTTCGGCGAGAAGGCCGAGAGCGCCATCAGCGAGATCGCGGAGGCCGCGATCGCCCTCTCGAAAAAGAGCGTCGGCGCCATCATCGTCATCGAACGCGAAACGCGCCTGGGCGCCTACATCGAGAGCGGCGTGCGCCTCGACGCGGCGGTGGCGAGCGAGCTCCTCTGCACCATCTTCCACCCGAAGACCCCGCTCCACGACGGGGCGGTGATCATCCGCAAGGGGCGCATCGTCGCGGCGAACTGCCTGCTGCCCTTCACCGAGAATACGGAGATCGCCCGCGGCATGGGCGCGCGCCACCGCGCCGGCATCGGCCTCTCGGAGGAGTCGGACGCGGTGGTGCTGATCGTCTCGGAGGAGACCGGGCGCATCTCGACCGCGTTCAAGGGGCAGATTCACCGCGACCTGGACGCGACGACGCTGCGCGAGTTCCTGCTGGAGCACTGCCCCGCGGAGGTGGAGAGCCCGCTGGTGAAGGAGGAGGCGTAGCATGACGAGCCCCCCCCGCCGCTTCGACCCGGTGTCGCTGTTGCTCTCGCTCGGCCTGGCGGTGCTCATCTGGGCGTACGTCGACGACCGGCGCATCGAGACCAAGGCCTTCGACGTGCCGCTGCGGCTGGTGGTGCCGGAGGGGTGGGAGCTGGATCGCACCCCGCCGGACGGGTTCGAGGTGCGCCTGCAGGGACCGCGGGAGCTGATGAAGTCGCTGCGGCCGGGCGAGCTGGAGGTGGTCCACCGCATCGCGCAGCCGGACGTCTCGCTCGACTCGGTGCAACTCGACTTTACCGTCGAGGAGGGCGACATCCGCACGCCGCCCGGGGTGGTGGTGGTCGAGCAGTCGGCCAAGCGCTTTACGGTGGGGCTGATCCGCCTCATGCCGCAGTACATCCGCGTCGAGCCGAAGATCGAGGGCGAGCCGGCGCCGGGCTACCGGATGCTCCGCACCGAGCCCTCGCCCCCGTTCGTGAAGCTGATGGCGCCGAAGGGGACCATCAACTTCGGCGATACGCTGGAGTGCTATCCGGTCGACATCTCCGGCAAGGCGAAGGATGTCGGCCGCGCCGTCGGGGTCAAGCCCGCGGTCATCGACGGGCGGATGGTGCGCAGCAACACCGACGTCTGGGTCTCGGTCATCATCGAGCCCATCCCCACCACACGCCGGCTGGAGAAGGTGCCGGTGCGGGTGCTGCAGGGGCCGCAGATGAAGCTGAAGGTCGTCCGCGTCTCGCCGCCGACCGCGACGCTGATCATCGAAGGCCCGCAGAGCGAGGTGGACAAGTTGAGCGAACGCGACCCGCTGGTCTACGTCGACATCGTCGAGGCGATCGACATCACCGGCGAGCCGCAGGGCGAGCACACGCTCACCTGCCGGACGCAGCTGCCGTCCGGCGTGGAATTGAAGGGGGTGGACCCCCCGCAGGTGACCGTGGAGGTGCGCTGAACGGCGCACAGGCCAGGAGGGGCGAAGCATGATCAAGCTCGGCGTCAATGTCGACCACGTCGCCACGGTGCGCCAGGCGCGCCGGACCGTGGAGCCCGACCCGGTGGCGGCCGCCGCGCTGGCCGAGCTGGCGGGCGCGGACAGCATCACGGCGCACCTGCGCGAGGATCGCCGCCACATGCAGGACCGCGACCTGGAGCTCCTGCGCTCGACGGTGCGGACGTTTCTCAACCTGGAGATGGCGGCGGCCGAGCCCATCGTCGCCTTCGCCGAGCACCTCCTGCCCGACCAGGCGACCCTCGTCCCGGAGAAGCGGGAGGAGGTGACCACCGAGGGCGGGCTGGACGTGGTCGGCGGGCGCGACCGCCTGCGCGCGGTGGTGGAGCGCCTGCAGGCGCGGGGCGTGCGGGTGAGTCTCTTCATCGATCCCGAGCCGGCGCAGATCGACGCCGCGGCGGAGGTGGGGGCCGGGTTCGTCGAGTTCCATACCGGCGCCTACGCCGACGCCCGGACCGAGACGGACGTCGACGCGGCGCTCGAGGCGCTCCTGGCGGGTGCGCGCCGGGCCTGCGAGGCCGGCCTGCGGGTGAACGCCGGTCACGGGCTGACGTACTGGAACGTCGGGCCGGTGGTGGCGCTTGCGGGACTGGAGGAGCTCAACATCGGGCACAGCATTGTCTCGCGGGCCGTGCTGGTGGGCATGGAGCGGGCCGTCCGCGAGATGCGCGACGCCATCGACCGCGCCTGGACCGAAGCGCGCCTGGACGGCATGGGCGCGGCGGACTGACGGGCGGCGTGCGGCGCAGGGCGCCCCGTGCGCCGGAAAAAGCACGCTGTCGCGACTTGCGCTGTTTCGCGCCGCTGTGGTAGAATGGGACCCGGCGGAGACCCCGCCGCGCACGGAACGGACCCGAAAACCAAGACCCGCACCATCCGAGGGGGGGACATCCAATGTTCAGCGGATCATTCGTGGCCCTGGTGACCCCGTTTACCGACGACGGCGCCGAGGTGGACTACGCGAAGCTCGACGAACTCATCGAGCGCCAGATTGCGAACGGCACGCACGGCATCGTCCCGTGCGGCACCACCGGGGAGTCGCCCACCATCTCGCACGAAGAGCAGGAACGCATCGTCGCCCGCACCATCGAGACCGTGAACGGGCGCGTGCCGGTGATTGCCGGCAGCGGCTCGAACAACACCGCCGAGGCGCTGCGTCTCAGCCGCTTTGCGGCGAAGGCGGGGGCCGACGCGCTCCTGGTCGTGACGCCGTACTACAACAAGCCGACCCAGGAAGGCCTCTTCCGCCACTACCAGGCCGTGGCCGAAGCGGTCGACGTGCCGGTGGTGGTCTACAACGTGCCGGGCCGGACCGGCACGAAGATCGAGCCCGAGACCATTGCCCGCATGTACAACGAGATTGAGAATGTCAAGGCGGTCAAGGAGGCCTGCGGGTCGGTCGACCAGGTGAGCGCCATCCGCAACCTCTGCGACGTCGCCGTCCTCAGCGGGGACGATGCGCTGACCCTGCCGATGATGTCGGTGGGCGGATCGGGCGTCATCTCGGTGGTGGCCAACGTGGCGCCGGCCGACATGGCCGCGATCTGCAACGCGTGGCACGCCGGCGACCCGGCCGAGGCGATGCGCCTGCACTACAAGCTGCTGCCCCTCAGCAAGGGGATGTTCTTCGAGACCAACCCCATTTCGGTGAAGACGGCTCTCCGCCCCATCGGGGTGGTGAACGGGGTGCTCCGCCTGCCGCTCTGCCCCATGAGCGCCGCGAACGAGGC
>CAZKKD010000383.1:0-4241 GCA_964553265.1 uncultured Planctomycetales bacterium
GTCCCCCGCGTTGAGGGCCGTCAGCAGCGCCGCGGCGAGAAGACAGAGCAGAGTGGTTCGCCACCGCATGGGCAGCCTCCCGCAGGCGGCGGCCGGGTCCGGCCCGGTCCGCCGCGTTCGTCGTTGTTCCCGGTCAGCTCCGCCGGCTCCACCAGACAAAGAGCCCCGCCAGCAGGAAGACCTGCGGCGTCCCCACCAGCGCCACCCACCAGAAGAGCCGCCGGTCCGCGCCGGCGAGGGTGATGGAGCGGTCCACGTCCGCGCGGTCCGGAATCGCGATGGGCTCGGCCCGCCGGCAGAGCCAGTGGATCGACGAGACCAGGAACGCGCGGTTGTGCGCCGCCGGCAGTGCATAGCCCCCCGCCAGGTCCGCGTCCCCGATGACGGCGATGCGCGCCCCCTTCGGCCCCGATGCCGCCGCGGCGCAGGGGAAGGGTCCGCCGGTCATGCTGGTCCGCAGCCGCCCCTGCCGCCGGTCGAGCACCTTGGCCACCGCGCGGGGCGAGGTGAAGAGTACGGTCTCGGCCGACCATCCTTCCGCGGTCCCTTCCGGCGGCGCCACCGCCACCGACCGCGCCTGCAGGAGCGCCGCCCGCACCGTCCGGCTCGAGGCGGTGATGGGGTGTTCCGGGTTGCCGCTCGTCAGCAGGAACGACGCCGCGCCCCCCACGTTCTGGTCCGGGTCTTCCAGCAGGTTGGCGTGGAGCTCCACCCCCCGGTGCGCCAGCCACCCGGGCAGCCCCTTCGCCGCGTCGAAACCCATCCGCGGGTCGAGCAGCGCCAGCAGCCGCCCGCCGCCGTCGACGTAGGCGTCCAGCGCCGCCAGTTCCGCCGCGCCGAAGCGCTCGGTCGGGCCCACGATGGCGAGGACGTCGCAGTCTTCCGGCACGCGCTCGTCGGCGGCCAGGTCGACCTGGTCGGCCGCGAAGCCGTGCACGCGCAGTTCCCGCGCCAGCGCCGCCAGCGAACGCGCCCCCTTCTCCGGCCCGAAGAGCCCGTACTCGCCGTGGCCGGCCGTGAAATAGATCTTCTTCGTCCGCGGATCCATCAGCCGCCGGATTGCGCTCGTAAAGGCGCGCTCCCCCTGGAAGACGAACGACTTCTGCCCCAGCGCGTCGGAGTCCCGCCGCACCACCGTGTCCCACGGGATGAGCCCCCGGCGGTCGGCATAGCGGATGGCGCAGAACCCCGGCAACCGCGCCAGGTCCAGCCCCAGCGCTTCGCCGCGCGCCTGCGCCCGGGTCGGCTCGACGACCGGGTCGATGTACTCCACCCGCACCTGCGGGCTTGCGGCGCGGAACTCCTCCAGCACCGAACGCGTCCGGTCCAGAAGGTCCACGCCCTCGTAGCGTTCCTGTCCCGTGAAGAAGACGGTGATCTCCACCGGCGCGTCCAGGGCGGCCAGCGTATGGGTCGTTACCGGGTTCAAGGTGTTCAGCCGGGCCTCGGAGAGGTCCATCCGTACCGCGTGCCGGGCGGCGAAGATGTTGACGTTGACCAGGAGAAGCGCCACCGCCGCCGTCCCCGCGGCGGTGCTCGCCAGGCGCCGACCGTTGGGCGCCCGGGCCGCGCGGACCACGCCGGCCCCGATGAGGAGAAGCACAATCCCCGCTCCCGCCGCGCCGTAGAGCGGATGGAGGTGCGAGAGCGCCGCCAGCACCACCGCCGCCGCCGCCACGCCCAGCGTCCACCACGCCCCCAGGAGCGCCAGCGCCCCCGCCCCGGCCAGGAGCGCCCCCGCCGCCGGCAGCGCCGCCTGGAAGAGCGGCCCCGTCTCGCCGGCCTGCCAGGCCTGCAGGAGTTCCGCCGCCGTCCGGCCGTGGACGTCGTAGACGCCCCAGGCCAGCAGCGCCAGCTCCGCCGCCACCGCGCCCAGGATCCCCGCCCCCAGGCGCCGGCCCCGCCGGGCCCGCTCACCGCCCAGGCGGCCGAGGTCCTCCAGCACCACCAGCACCGCCCAGGTGCAGAAGAGAAGAAAGACGGTAAGCGTGGCGAAAAAGAGCACGTCCGCGCTGTCCAGCACCCCCTTCGCCAGCGAGTTGTCGAAGTGGTGCTTGAAGGAGACGTGCCGCCACGCCCGGGCCGCCGCGCTCTCGCTCTCCTCGCCCAGCCACCACGCCGACCAGCCGACCAGCAGCAGCGCAATCGTCCCCATCGCCGCCGCAATCTGGCTGCGCGTGAGTGCGCTCACCAGCAGCCCCGCCGCGACGTAGACGCTCCCCAACAGCCCCAGCCCCAAGAGCGCCGCCAGCACCTGCCCGCGGTCCACGTCCCCCGCCCACGCCAGGAGCGCCGCGTAGACCAGGCACGGCGAGAGCATCACCCCGTACAGCAAGAGCGCCGCCGCCCACTTCGCCAGCACCACCTCGGTCGGCCGCACCGGCGCGGTCATGAGGAGCTCGATGGTCCCGGTCCGGCGCTCCTCCGCGAAGAGCCGCATGGTGAGCAGCGGAACGAAGAAGATGCCGAGAAACTGCACCAGCAGCGTCACCGGCGCAAAGTCGGCCAGCCCCGACTCCAGCGTCACGATGTAGAAGTTGAGCGAGGTGATGACGACGAAGAGGGTGACCGCAACATACGTCGCCGTGTTCACCAACAGCGAAAGCACCTCCCGCCGGAAGAGAGCCCACCACGTGGCGAGTGCGCGCATCAGGCCTCCTCCCCGGTCGTCGTCGCGGTTTCTGCCGGCGCGGGCGCGGCCGCCTGTCCGGTCACCTCGGCGAAGATGTCCTCCAGCCGGACCGGCTCGGGGCGGAGATCGTGCAGTTGCCAGCCCCGCTCCACGAAGAGCCCGAGGACCTTGAGCCGCGCGTCCGCGCCGGCGGCGCAGGCCACCCGCAGCCGCGCATGCCCCTCCGGGGTGCGGCCCGCCTCCTCCACCGACGCGACGCCCGCGGTCTCCCGCAGCGCCTCGGCGAGGTCCGGGTTCGGCGCCGCTTCCACCGTCAGGCTCCGCGGGCGGCGGCTCTTCGCGCAGAGCGCCTGCGGGGTGTCGACCGTCAGGATGCGCCCGCCGTGGATGATGATCACCTCCCGGCAGAGCAGCTCCGCCTCGTGCAGGATGTGCGTGGAGAGAAAGACGGTCCGCTCCGCCGCGATCTCCGCCACCAGGCTCCGCGTGGCCCGCACCTGGTTCGGGTCGAGCCCGACCGTCGGCTCGTCGAGAATGAGGAGCGGCCCCTCCGAGAGGAGGCACTCCGCCAGACCCACCCGCTGGCGGTAGCCCTTCGAGAGCTGGCCGATCACGCGGTCGGCCACCTCCGTCAGCCAGCAGCGCTCCACCACCCGGCCCACCGCCGCCGCGCGCCGCGCCCGGCCGAGGCCGCGCAGCCGCGCCCGGTAGTGCAGGAATTCGTGAACGCGCAGCTCCGGATACAGCGGGTTGGTCTCCGGCAGGTAGCCGATGTTCCGCTTCACCGTCAGCGGGTCGACGGCGACATCGAGGCCGTTGACGCACGCGCTGCCGCTGGTCGGCTGCAGAAAGCCGGCCAGGATGCGCATCAGCGTGCTCTTGCCCGCGCCGTTCACGCCCAGAAAGCCCACCACCCCGCCCGGGTCGACCGCGAAGGTGACCTGGTCGAGCGCGCGGTGCGGCCCGTAGAACTTGCAGAGTTCGCGAACGTCGATGATCGGCGGCACGTGTGCCTCCCCCAGGATACGGACGCGTGCCCGGCGTCGGCGCACGGCCAGGCCGACGCCGCAGAGCGAACACGGCCGGACGGGTCCGGCCCGTCCGGCGCGAAGTACTCAATTATGCAAATCCGCACCCTGCGGATCAATATCCACCGGATGGCCCGCTGCGTCGATCCTGCGCGGCCGCCTCCTGACGGGCGGCGGTGGCCGAGGAGGACGATGGTCGGACGATGGTGGGGATCTCCATGCACGCTCTCCTCGCGCTGCGCGGGCCGTTGCGGCGCCGACGCGAGCAGAACGCACATGGCGGGCCAAAGCGGGAGGGCGATCAGCGGGAGGGCGGTCCGGCCGCTCTCAGCCGGAGAACTCCAGCACCATGCCTTCGCCCTCTTCCACCAGCTTGAAGCGCTCGCGGCGCCCCTTCAGGCGGCTGTTGAGCTGGCTGACGATCGAGCGCATCAGGCGGTAGACCTGGTGTTCGCGCAGGCTGTACGTGCGCTCGCGCGCTGCGCGTTCGCGTTCGTCGCCGCGGCCTTCGGGCTCGTCGCCATAGATCAGGTCGTGCAGGATGTCCGGGTCGAGCTGGACGCGGATGGCGTTGCTGCTGG
>CAZKKD010000384.1:0-4236 GCA_964553265.1 uncultured Planctomycetales bacterium
GAGGGCCTTCTCGGCGCCGGCGCGGGCGACCGGCAGGCCGGGCGCGCGGCGCGGCTCCTGGCGGCCTATGGCGCCGACGCCCAGGCCCCCGACGGCACCGGCCGCACACCGCTGCACTTTGCCGCGCGGTGGCGGCGCTCGGTACTGGCCGCATTCCTGCTGGAAGAGGGGGCCGATCCGAACGCCCGGGCGGAGGCCGACCTCACCCCCCTGCACGAACTGGCCGGCGCGGCGCGACTGGCCGATCCGCAGTCCGGAACGGCCATGGTGCTGGAGGACCCCGAAGGCGAAAAGACGCTCGCCATCCTCCTCGGCCGTAGCGCCACCCCCGACGCCCGCGACGCGACGGGCGCCACGCCGCTCCACTGGGCGGTTCGCAACGGCACCGTCCTCCTGGTCGACCAGCTTCTCGCGGCGGGCGCCGACCCGGCAATCCGGGACAATGCCGGCTGCACGCCGCTTTTCGTTGCACTCCTGCGCGCGCGCCGGACCGAAACCGACGCCACCGGCGACGCCGACCGGCTGCTGGTGCAGTGCCTCCTTGACCGGGGAGCCGCCCCCGACGCCCCGGGGCCCGCCGGCATGACGCCCCTTTACTTCGCGGCGTGCATCGGTAGGATGAATCTCGTCGAGCTCCTCCTGCAGAAGGGGGCGGACCCCGATCTCCGGACGCACGCGGGGCTTGCGCCTCTTGACCGGGCCGAGGCGGCGGGCAACGCCGCCCTGGCTGCACAACTGCGGGCCGCGGGCGCAACCGACGAGGCGACCGGCGCGGCCTACCTGCGCCGATCCGGCGAAGGCGACGCCGAAACGCTCCGCGGCCGGATGGTCGAGGAGGACCGGTTGATCGAAACGTTGCTCGCGGACTGAAGCGGGCGGACCGAACGCATACAGCATGCGCCGTCAACGGAACCAATCGGTTGCTGCAGATGAAGAGGCCGACCCATGGGCTTTTCCGGTGATCTGGACAGTGTCAGCCTGGCCGACGTCTTCCAGACCCTGACCCAGAACCAGCAGACCGGCACCCTCCGCGTCGCCGACGAGGAAACGGAGAAGTACATCTTCTTCTCGCAGGGGGCGATCCGCTCGGTCTCCAGCGGCCGGCGCCGCAACGCCCCCCTCGGCGAACTCCTGCTGGCACGGAACAAGATTACCAGCGAGCAGCTCCGCGCCGCTCTGGACGAGCAGGAAGGCCGGCAGGACGACGCCCTCCTGGGCGAGACCCTGGTGCGCCAGGGCGCCTGCCGGCAGGAAGACATCGACACGGTGCTCCGCTTCCAGATGGAGGAGGAGATCTACGGCCTCTTCACCTGGAAGGGTGCGCATTTCGAATTCTCCGAAGGCGGCATGGAAACCTCCATCTTCGGCCGCCGTCACCGCGTGAGCGAGATCCGCATCAACACCGCCGGCCTGGTGATGGAAGCGGCCCGCCGCATCGACGAGTGGGACCGCATCCGCGAGGTCATCCCCTCGATGCACATGGTCTTCGCGCGCGGCCCGCGCTTTGCCGAGGTGCGGGCGACCATCGAAGACGCGGACGAGGCCGCCATCCTGGACGCGATCGACGGCCGCCGTACCGTGAACGCCATCGTGCGCGAGACGCTTCTGGGGCAGTACCGCGTCACGCAGACCCTCGCCCAGCGCGTCGGCGACCAGGCCCTCCGCGAAGCCACCGCCGAAGAGATGCGGGTCGCCGCCGAGCAGGTCCTCCTCGCCGGCGACCCGGAAGGCGCGATCGGCATCTACGAGCGCCTGCTGGAGATCGAGGGCGAAAACCCCGAGGTGCGCCGCCACCTCGCCAGCGCCGAGGAAGCGGCCGGACGGCTGGAGGACGCGGCGCGGAGCTTCCGGATCCTGGGACGGTTCCTCTCCGACACCGGCGAATTTCAACCGGCCATCGAGGCGCTGGAGCGCGCCGGTCGGCTCACCACGCTCTCCGGCGAGGACATGGATCGCCTGGCCGAACTCTACCTTGTCGTCAACCGCGATCGCGACGCCGCGAGCCTGTGGCTGACCCGCGTGCGCACGCTGCTGGACCGCAAGGACCTCGGGCGCGCCGCCGCGGTCTGCGACCGCGCGCTCGAACACGCACCCGAAGCCGAAGAGCTCCGCAGCCTGCGCGCCCGCATCGCGCTGGAAGAGGGCGATCACAAGGGCGCCATCACGGCGTACGAGGCCCTGGCCGCACAGCAGCTCAAGCGCGGCAACCTCAACGCCACCATGTCCACCTACCGCAGCATCCTGCACCTCGACCCGAGCCGCAGCGACCTGCGCGAGCGCATCAAGAGCATGCAGACGCGGACCGCCCGCCGGCGCTCGGAGGGGCACTACCGCCTGGCGATCTACGCGACGCTTGCGCTGGTGGCGCTCGGCCTCCTGCTCGGGGTCGGGGCCGAACTGAGCGCCCGGTTCCGCCTCGACCGGCGGCGCGAACTGGCCCGGGACCTCCGCCGGCGCGCACTGGCGGCCGAGGACCTGGCCGAGCAGGAACGCCTGCTGGAAGAACTCGTCGCCGCCTGGGCATCGTTCTCCCCTGGTTTCGCCCTGACGGACGTGCAGGGGCAGGCCGACCGCGAACGCGAAGAAGCCGAAGCGCTCCTGGCCCGGACGCGCGACCAGAAAAGCCGGGAGGCCGCAGACACCGAAGCCGCCGACGCCCGCCGTTTCGCCGAAGCGCGCACCCTGCTGAAAACCGGCGAGGAGGAGAGCCGCACGCAGGCGCTGGGCATTCTGGAGACCCTGTCCTCCCGGCGGCCCCCCAACGCGTGGACCGATGCGGCCGCCGACCTCCGCCGGCGCGTCATCGAGGAACGCAACGCCGCGAAGGCCCTCTACGAGCAGAGCCGGCAACCCGGCCGATCCGACACCGATCGTTTTGCCGATCTCAAGACGCTGGTCGAGCGCTACCCCGACAGCGTCTACGCCCGGCGCGCGCGCCTGCCGGTGCGCGTGCGAATCGACCCTCCGCTTCCGGCGGTGATCCGCCTCGACGAGACCGTCGTCGGCCACACAACCGCCGACAGGCCGTCCCTCCTGGTGGAGCTGCCTCCGTTCGATCCATTCGTCCTGAAGGTGGAACGCCCCGGCTTCGGCGCCGATGGCGTCACCATCCTGCGCGAACAGGCCGTGCGGGACTCGGACCTCCTGGTGCGCCTGGAGCGTTCGGTCCGCTGGCGGCGGGATGAAGCCATCGCCGGCGGCGCCGCTGCGGCCCCCGTCATCGCGCCGGCGCGCGACAACCGGCCGGCCGTCTTCGTCGCCGGACTCGCGGGAAATGCCGCCGCCTACGACCTGGACACGGGACGCCCCGCCTGGCACTTCCGGGGCGGGAAGGAAGGGTGGAGCTTCCGGACGCCCCCGCATGTCGAGGACGGGAAGCTCTACCTCCTCGACGCCGCGGAGGGACGGCTGCTCTGTCTCGACGCCGCCAGCGGCAACCGGGTCTACCCGGCGGACGGCGAGCGAAACGGGCACACCACCACGCTGACCGGCGCGGCGGTCTTTGCGCGCCTGCGCTTTTACAACAACGAACTCTTCTGCATCGCCAGCACGCACGACGGGCGCATCGTCTGTCTCCGCGCGGAGGACGGCAGCTCCCGGTGGACCGAGCCCTACGCCACCGGCCGGCGCGCGTCCCTGCGGGCCGCCGGCACGGTGCACGGCGACTTCGTCTACTGGCCGGTTCCGGACGGGACCGTCCATGTACTCCGCGGCGACGGCGAGGCCATCGGCCGCCTCGAGACCGCCTTCCGGACCCCCGGTTCGCTGGCGGTCGTGGAGGGACGCCTCCTCGCGGCCGGGGCCCGGGGCGGGGTGGCGGCCTGGAAGACCGGCGCCGAAGATCCGGAACCGCTCTGGCAGAGCGGCGCGCCGGCCGAGTCCGTCGACGTACCGCTTCTCGCCACGAAAGACCGCGCCCTCCTCGCGACCGTGCGGGGACGCCTCCTCGCCCTGGCGCCGGCGGACGGCGACGTGCTCTGGGAAACCACGGAAGCGCCGGGCGCGATTCGCATCCCGATGGCGCTGCTCGGGGATCGCCTCTACGCCGCCGCGGACCGGAACGTCTGCTGCTTCGACGCCGCGACCGGGGCGCTGCGCTGGTCCCACCGGCCGGGCGACCGTCCGCTGGCCGGCCTCGCGGCCGGGGCCGGCAGCGTGGTGGCGCTCGACGCGGACGGCGGGCTGGTCGTCTACACCCCGGATCGCGATCCGCAGGCTCCCGCATCTCGTCCCTGA
>CAZKKD010000385.1:0-4219 GCA_964553265.1 uncultured Planctomycetales bacterium
GCCAAGATGGCCGTGCCACCGCTTAGCTGAACCGTATTGGGGTTAGGGTGAGGGCGGCAAGCCCAAAAGGAGAGGGAGAACGGAATGGCCCTGGCCGCCCGGCCGTCCGGCTTGACAGCGGTTCGGCGGCGGGGAGAATGCGGGGGACGCGTCCGTCGCAGACGGGCCGGCACGGGCGCCGGCGCCGCTGTGCGGATCCGCAATCAGGGGAAGGAGACGGGCATGACCAGTTTCGCGGGCGGCTTTGCATTTCGTCCCAGCTATTCGTCCGATGATTTTACCGGGTCGCATGGCAGCGGCGACGCGGCGGCGGCGCGCTCGGAAGCGCGCGAGGCCAGCCGCGAGGTCGAACGGCTCCTCATGATCACCGAGGCGCTCTGGACCATGCTCAAGGAGCAGCACGGCTACACCGACGAGGATCTCATCAAGCGCGTCGCCGAGATCGACGCCCGCGACGGCAAGCTGGACGGACGCGTCACCCCCGAGCCGGGCGAGCTGCCCACCTGTTCGCAGTGCGGGCGGCCGGTGGGGCGGGGCCGGGCGACCTGCCTCTACTGCGCCACGCCCATCGTGCGCGACCCCTTCGCGCGCTGATTCGGTTCGCGTTCCGATGTCGATGTGTGGGCGACGGCGGACCGCGGGGCGGGTCAGCTCCGGTAGCCGTCGGGGTGGCTCTGGTGCCAGCGCCAGGCCGAGGCGACGAGGCTCTCGATGTCGCTCTCCGTCGGCGTCCAGCCCAAGTCGCGGCGGATGGCGTCGGCGTCGGCGTAGAGCGCGGGCGGGTCGCCGGGGCGGCGGGCCTCCTCGACGGCGGGGATGGGGTGGCCGGTTACCTTGCGGCAGATCTCGATCATCTCGCGCACCGAGTACGGCGCCCCGGTGCCGACGTTGTAGGCCGCGCTCGCGCCGCCGTCGGCGAGGTGGTCCATTGCGTGCAGGTGCGCGCGGGCGAGGTCGCGGACGTGGATGTAGTCGCGTTGGCAGGTGCCGTCGGGGGTGGGGTAGTCGGCGCCGAAGATCTTGATCGCGTCCCGCTTGCCGAGCGCCACCTGCAGGATGAGCGGGATGAGGTGGCTCTCCGGGCTGTGGTCCTCGCCGATGTCGCCGTCCGGGTGCGCGCCGCTGGCGTTGAAGTAGCGCAGCGCCACGTAGCGGAACCCGGTCTGCGCGGCGAGGTCCTCCATCATCTCTTCGCTGAGGAGCTTGGTCCGGCCGTAGACCGAGAGGGGCTGGCGCGGCGCGTCCTCGCGCATCGGCACCGTTTCCGGCTGCCCGTAGACCGCGCAGGTGGAGGAGAAGACGAACCGCTCCACCCCCTCCGCGGCGCAGGCGGCCAGGAGCATCCCCGTCGCGGCGGTGTTGTTGGCGTAGTAGCGCGCCGGGGCCTCCATGCTCTCGCCGACTTCGATGTAGGCGGCGAAGTGCATGACGCACTCGATCCGTTCGGTGGCGAGGATGCTGCCGACGAGCTCCGTGTCCGCGGTGTTGCCGACCACCAGCTTCGCGCCGGCGACCGCGCGGGCATGCCCCTTCTCCAGCGAGTCGAGCACCGTCACCGTGTGCCCGGCCTGCAGCAGTTCGCGCACCGCGTGGCTGCCCACGTAGCCGGCCCCGCCGGTCACCAGAACGTTCATGCGATGGCTTCCTTTCGTCGTGGTTGCGGCGTCGGTGGTGCGGGCTCCGGGCGGGTCGGTTATGGGCCGTCGCCGAGGCGGGTGGTGCGGACGAGGTCCTCGACCGTTTCGGCGCGGCGGATGCGGCGCAGCTTTCCGTTCGCGGTGTGGAGGATCTCGGCGCTGCGCAGGCGGTTGTTGTAGTTGTGGCCCATCGCGTAGGCGTGGGCGCCGGCGTTGTGGATGACCACCAGGTCGCCCGGCTTCACCGGCGGCAGCAGGCGGTCGCGGGCGAACTGGTCGTTGTTCTCGCAGAGGCGGCCGACCACGTTGATCCGCCGCTTCCGGCCGCCCTTCTTCCGGCCGGAGGGGCCGAGGACGGTGAGGTGGTGGTAGGCGTCGTAGATGGCGGGGCGGGGGAGGTCGTTCATCCCGCAGTCGAGGCCGGCGAAGGTCTTGTAGCCCTCCTTCACCACGTGGACGCGCCCGACCAGCCACCCGCAGTCGGCCAGGATCCAGCGGCCCGGCTCGGCCATGAGCGTCGGCGGGTCGAGGTCGCGCTTGCGGCAGACGCGGTCGAAGGCGCGGCGGATGCCGTCGGCGGCGCGCTCCAGGTCGAGGCTCGTCTCGTCGGGCCGGTACGGCACGCCGAAGCCGCCGCCGATGTTGAGCCACTCCACCGCGATGCCGGTGGCGTCGCGGATGTCGGCGGCGATGGTCAGCAGGCGTTCGGCGACGGCGGGGAAGTAGCGGTGGTCGCGGACGTTGCTGCCGGTCATGGCGTGGATGCCGAAGCGCCGGACGCCCAGCTTCTGCGCGCGGCGGTAGGCCTCGGCGGCCTCTTCGTGCGGGACGCCGTACTTCGCGTCGGGGCCGGCCATGACGAGGCTCTTCATGCTCCCCCTGGCGATGCCGGGGTTGATGCGGAAGCTGAGGAACTCGGGCACGCCGACGCGCTCGAGCACCGGCAGGAGCGAGACGTCGTCCAGGTTGAGGAGGAGCCCGCGGCCCAGCACCTCGCGCAGTTCGTCCTCGGTGGTGTAGTTGCCGGTGTACATGCCGCCGGCGCCGAGGGTCTCGGCGAGCCAGGCCTCCGCCTCGCTCGAGGCGTCCGCGCCGAAGCCTTCGGCGAAGATGATCTCCAGGAGATCCGGGTTCGGGTTGGCCTTGACCGCGAAGAGCGGGGCGAAGCCGGGGAAGCGTTCGGCAAAGACGTCGCGGAACCGGGCGCAGCGTGCGCGCAGGCGCGCCTCCTCGTAGAGAAAGAAGGGCGTGGGAAACCGCTCCGCCGCCGCGGCGATGGCGGCGCGGGGCAGGTGGACGACGTCGGGGTTCTCTCGCTTCGCCATGGGGGTTCCTCGCCTCTGATCAGGCAACACGTGGTTCGCGCCGCGGCGGCCTGCTCTCCCTCTCGCTCCGGGAGAGGGCCGGGGTGAGGGGATGGATCCGCTCAAGGCTTGCCGCCCTCACCCTGACCCCCTGCCTCCGGGAGAGGGAATGGTCACCAATTTGCGGGGCGCTGTCCTTACTTCTTGTCCTTGTAGACCTCGTCGGGGTCGAAGAGCTTCTCGCCGGTGTCGGTGACGGCGCCGTCCTTGCCGATGACGCGGAAGAAGCAGGAGTAGTAGCCCAGGTGGCAGGCGGCGCCGTTCTGCTTCACCTTGATGACGAGGGTGTCCTTGTCGCAGTCGGTGCGGATCTCCTGCACCTCCTGGGTGTGGCCGCTGCTCTCGCCCTTGGTCCAGAACTTCTGCCGGCTGCGGCTCCAGAAGTTGGTGAGGCCCTTTTCGAGGGTGGCCTGCAGGCTGTCGCGGTTCATGTAGGCGACCATGAGGACCTCGTTCGTTTCGTGGTCCACCACGACGGCGGGGATGAGGCCCTTGTCGTCGTACTTGAGTTCGTCGAGGCAGGGATACGCCATGGTGGTTCCTTCCTTGCGGGTGCGCGTGTTTCGGATGCCGGGGCGGCGGCCGCCGGGACCGGGCCGTTCCGCGGGGCCCGGGAAAACGGGCACTCTATCCCGTCGCCCCGCCCCCGACAAGGGAAAAACCGCCCGCGCGGACCGCGGACGGTTTGGGGTGTTCCCGTTCTCGTGGCGGAGGCCCGGACAGCGCCTACCGCGCCGGGGCGCGGTGCCCGGGCAGGTTGTCGGCGTCCTTGTCGTCAGAATCGGCGACCTGGAAGTCCTCGAACTCCCCGTCCGGCCCGCAGCTCCACAGTTCGTACGCCTCCTCGAAGCCGGACTGGGGGCCGGGGTACGGGTCGGTGTCGCCGGAGTTGAATTTGAGTGATCCGTCGCTCGCGTCTTTGAAGTAGAAGTAAACGATCGGCTTGTCCCACGAGTCCCAGAAGGCACCGAGGCTTTCGAACTGGGTTTCTTGGACGGTCAGGTCGGTTCCGGGCTGCTGCAGGGTGCCGTTGTTGTTGCGGATCTTCGTGTCCGCATCGTCCAGGTCGAGGCCGGCTGCATTTTCCCAATACGAGTAACAGGTCTCATCGGTGCCGTCGTCATCCACGTCCTTCATGTAGGTGGTCGGGGTGCTGCAGTCGGTGTAGTCGCCCTTGTCGTCTTTGCCGTCCGGATCGCTTGTGTCCCCATCTGGATC
>CAZKKD010000386.1:0-4206 GCA_964553265.1 uncultured Planctomycetales bacterium
CTTCAGGCTTCAGGCTTCAGGCTTCAGGCTTCAGGCTTCAGGCTTCAGGCTTCAGCGGTGTAGGTCGGACGAAGTCCGGCAGTCCGTTCGAGCCGGTCTTCACCTTCCATTGCTCCGCACCACGGATTGCAAGCAATCCGTGCCACCATATGTAGTTATGGTGTTTCCTTTTCCTTACTCCCCCGGCGCGGCGAACTCGCCGGCGTCGTAGCGTTTCCAGAACTCGGCTGGGGCCCAGTTGCTGCCGGGGTTCTGACTGGCGCCGTTCCGTTTCAGGGAGGCCATCTTGCGAAGGACCTCGATGTTCTGCACGTTGCCGGGATGGAGATAGACCTGCTCAAGCCGCAGGGCTGCGAGGGGCGCGAGGTCCAGCCAGTTCCGTTCGACCCGGATGTACAGCGTCTTCAACGTCTTCATCTCCGCGAGCGGCGAAAGGTCCCGGAGCGCGCTCATGGTCATGTCCAGCCATTCCAGCGGGACCTCCGTCAACGGCGAAAGGTCGGTGACTTCGGTATACGCCGCATTCAGAAGATTCAACCCCTTCAGGCCGCGCAGGGGTGAAAGATCGGTCACGTCGGAGCGGTAGACGAGCAGGCTCTTCAGCGTGTCCAGGCCAGTCAGGGGCGAAAGGTCGCTGACCCGGGAGGAAGCGACGTTCAGGCTCTTCAGCCCTTTCAGCCCACGCAACGGCGACAGGTCGCTCACATCTGTGCTGCTGGTGTCCAGGGCCTCCAGCGCGTCCATGCCTGCGAGGCCGGAAAGGTCGGCGACGTCGGAATCGACGAGTTGCAGGCGCCAGAGCCGCAGCCCGTGCAACTTCATGAGATCAATGTTGCGGGATTTGCCAATGGTTGCTTTGCTCAGCTTTGTCAGGGCGGAGAGGGAGGGCAGGCTCGCGAGATCCATCCCGTCGAGTCGCAGATCCTCCAGATCGTGCAGCGTCCCGAGAGCGGCGAGCCCGTCCTTGCCCACGTCGACCCGTGCCAACCACAGCGTCCGCATCGGCTTGCCCTTCAGGAAGGCGAAGCTGTCGATGCGCCGGTCGCTCGCTTTGAACACCTCCAATGGCATGTTCTTGAGGAGGGCGATCTGCTCCTGCGGGTAACTGCCGCCGGTGAGTTCCCGCAGCCGCATGCCCTCCAGGGCGGAGATATCCCTGACCCCACCGGGGAGGTGCAGTGCCTCCAGCGGCATCCCCTTGAGCGGCGAGAGCTCCCGGACACCGGTTCCAGAGATGTCGAGCTCCCGCAGCGGCACCCCCGCGAGGGGCGTGAGGTCTTCCACCTCCGTGTTGTTCAATTCGAGGTGTTCGAGCGGCATGCCCTTGAGCGGGGAGAGGTCCTTGACGCCGGCTCCGCGGGTTGCGTCACCCACGAAGAGACTACGCAGCGGCATGTCCTTGAGCGGGGAAAGGTCCTTCAGTTCCTGTTTGTGTGGATTCTGTCGCACATCGATCGATTCGAGCGGCAACCCTTGCAGCGGGCGGAGATCCGAAACGGTCCGGATGCCGTTCAGTCGCAGGATGAAGCCCTTTTCGGGAAGGTCCAGGAGCAGCCACCCGCCGTCCGGCCAGGCGGATTCCAGGCGTTCGCGGATGATGCGTTCCTGCGCTTCGCGATCCTCGAGGAGATCCATGGCCATCGCGTCGAAGCCGTAGTCTCCCATCTGGCGCACCACGTCGTTGTAGTCGTTCTCGTCCCCGCCCTCGCGCGCCATGCGCCGGCACCGGCCCACCAGGGCCCGGATGCGAATGTCGAAGCCGTCCAGGGCGGCGCAGCGCTCGAACGCGTCCGCTGCCGTGGCCCAGTCGCGGTCGCGGACGGCGAGAAAGGCGGCCATCAGGTTGGCGTCGGCGTGTTCGGGCTCGTACTCGAGGACGCGGGTGAGGAGGCGCCCGGCTTCGTCGAAGCGGCGGCCGCGCGCCGCGGTGCGGGCGCGGTCGTAGAGGACGGACGCGGAGGCGGTCTCGGCCTCGCGGGTCTCGGCTTCGGCGCGGTGGCGCTCGGCCTCTTCCTGTTTGCGGGCTTCGCGTTCTTCCTCGAAGCGGGCGAGGGCCTGGACCGCGCGGTCGCGTTCGGCCCGGATGCCGCTGTAGGACCACGCGAGCACCCCGGCGAGCAGGACCGCCGCGACGGCGGCGGCGATGCTGGCGCCCTTGTTGCGCTTGACAAGCTTGCCGAGCGCGTCGACGAGGCCCGCCTCCCGCGCGCTCACCCCGCGCCCCTCCAGGAAGAGCTCCACGTCGCGCTTGAGCGCCTCCACCGCGTCGTACCGGTCGTCCCGGTCGGTCGCGAGCGCCTGCATCGCAATGGCCGCAAGGTCCTTCGGCACCTCGCGGTGGCGGCCGGCGCGCTTTCCGGGCGGCTTGATGTCCCCGTCCGCCGCCTTCTGCAGCGTGTCGTAGACGGTCTTCCCCTGCACCGGCGGCCGGAGGCAGAGGATCTCGTACAGGATGGCCCCGAGCGCGTAGATGTCGCTCCGCTCGTCGATGTCCTCCACCCGCCCCTCCGCCTGCTCGGGCGGCATGTACTGCGGGGTGCCGGCCACCTGCCCGTCGAGGGTCAGGTCGCTCCCCGCGTCGCGCCGGAGGCTCTGGACCTGCTCGGCCAGCACCGCGTCCGCGGCGGCCTGCGCCTCGCGCCCGCCGTCGGCCAGCCGCGTGCTCGCCCGGGCCTGCCGGGTCGCGCCCACCTTCGCCAGGCCCCAGTCCATCACCAGCACCTCGCCGTAGTCGCCCACCATCACGTTCTCGGGCTTGAGGTCGCGGTGGACCACCCCCCGGCTGTGCGCGAACGCCATCGCGTCGCAGACCTTCACAAAGACGGTGAGGAGCTTGTGGAGGCCGAAGCGCGCCTCCGCCGTGCGCGGATGCTCGGCCAGTTCGGACAAAACATCGCCGAGGCTGCGGCCCTTCACCAGCTTCATGGTGAAGTAGAGCCGCCCCTCCTCGTCGAAGCCCATCTCGTGGACAGGGGGGATGTTGGGGTGCGAGAGCTGCGCGCAGACCTGCGCCTCCTCCACGAAGCGGAGCTTCTGCTGCTCGTCGAGGTCGCGGAGCATCACCTTCATCGCCACCACGCGCCGGAGGTCGCGGTCGACGCTGCGGAGGATCGCCCCCATCCCCCCGCGCGCAATCTCGCGGTCGACCGCGTAGCGCCCCTTCGCCTCGGAGGTCGCAAGCAGGTCCGCCACCGTAAAGGCCGGCGTTCCGCCGCCGCCCTCGCCGGCAATCGTCACATCGTCGAAGAACTCCTCGCTGTCGCCGCCGGGCGTCACCCCCGCCTCGGCCCCGATCTGCCGCAGCATGCTCGGCCCCGGCCGCCCCCCCGCGCCCGAGTCCGCCATGAGCAGCGTCCCGGCGGCATCGCTCCCGCCGCCGCCATCACTCCCTCTCCCCCTGGGAGAGGGCTGGGGTGAGGGCGCACCGCCTGGGATCTTCCCCTCACCCTGACCCTCTCCCGGCGGGAGAGGGAAGGCGCTGCCGGCGTCCAAGTCGATGGTCATCGCCCCGTCGCCGCCGCCGTCGCCGCCATCACTCCCTCTCCCTCTGGGAGAGGGCCGGGGTGAGGGCGCGCCGCCAGCCGGCGGGCCGTCCGCGTCGTCCCCGTCCGCCGGACCGGGAGCCGGCCCGCTCGCCGCCTTCCGCTTGCGGGCCGAGTCGCCGCTATTCTTTCGGGAGGAGTCACTGCGCTTCTTTCGCGAGGATTCGCCACTCCGCTGTTTGCGAGCGGGCTCGCCCTTCCGTTTGCGGGTGGAGTCGCTGCGTTGTTTGCGCGAGGAGTCGCTGCTGCGTTTGCGGGAGGAGTCGCTGCGTTTTCCGGGGCTGGCCTCACCAGACTCCTTGCCAGCCGACTCGCCGGGGGCCTCGCGGCCTGACGCGCCGGCCGGTCCGCCCACCGCCGGCCGGTCGGCCGTCGCGTCCGCGTCGTCGTCACCCGGAGAACGGGCCCGCCCGCCGCCCCCTCTCCCTCTGGGAGAGGGCTGGGGTGAGGGCGCGCCGCCAGTCCCCGTCCCCTCACCCTGACCCTCTCCCGGCGGGAGAAGGAAGGCCCTGCCGGCGTCGTCGGCGGCTTCGCCCACGGTCAGCACCTCGCCGCAGGCCTTGCAGCGGATGCGCTTGCCCGGCGCGTACTGGTCGGTCCGGTACCGCTTGCCACACTCGGTGCAGACCGTCACCTCGGCCGCCGCCATGCCAGGTCTCCCCTC
>CAZKKD010000387.1:0-4191 GCA_964553265.1 uncultured Planctomycetales bacterium
GCGGGTGGGCGGGGAGTCGGTGGCAGTGGGCGGAGGGGCAGGCCGGTTCGCGGGCCAGCAGCTTCAGGGGGACGGCGGTGGAGCCGAGGGAGACCGGGTCGCGCACGTTGCAGGCGGGGGTGGGGTCCTCGCGCAGGCGCCGGGTCATGATGGCGGGTGCGGAGATGCCGTCGAACGGCGGGCAGCCCGTGGCGAGGTGGTAGAGCGAGGCGCCGAGGGCGTAGATGTCGGCGCGGGCGTCGATCCGTTCGGCGCCCGCCACCTGCTCGGGGGACATGTAGTAGGGCGTGCCGATGGTGCTGCCGGTCTGGGTGATGTGCTTGGCGTCGGCGCGGGTGGCGAGGCCGAGGTCGGCGAGTTTCACGATGCCGCCGGAGCCGACCATGATGTTGTCGGGTTTGACGTCGCGGTGGATGACCCCCGCCTCGTGCGCGTGGCCGAGGGCCTCGGCGGTCTGGAGGCCGATGTCGACGACGTCCGGCTCGGGCAGGGCCCCCTCGCGGTCGAGGCGGTCGCCGACCGTCCCGCCGTCGACGAACTCCATGGCGAAGTAGTGGTAGCCGTTGCCTTCGCCGACCTCGAAGCCGCGGATGATGTTGGGGTGGTTGAGGCGGGCGACGATGCGGGCCTCGCGCAGGAAGCGCTCCAGGGCTTCGGGGTTGCGCGAGAAGGCGCGCGGCAGCAGCTTGAGCGCCACGATGCGGTCCATGCTGAGCTGCTTGGCCCGGTAGACCGCGCCCATGGCGCCTTCGCCCAGCTTTTCGAGAAGCTCGTAGCCGCCGATGCGCTGGTGGTGGCCGAGGGACTGGTGCGCGGCCTTGAGGAGCTCCAGCGCCTGCGCCTTGGTGATGAGCCCCTTGGCCATCATCACCTCGCCCATCCGGGCGCGCTTGCCCTCGTTGCGCAGGCTGTCGCGCGCCCACTGGCAGGCGGCGAGCTGCTCCATGGTCAGGAGGCCGCGCGCGACCGCGAGCTCGCCGAACATCTCTTCGACGGTTTCGCGGTTCACCCCGTTGTTGGCGTCGGTCGCCATCGGCGTCACCCGCTTTCGGCAGAAGGGCCCGGGGCGCGGACCAGGCCCCGGGCGTCCAACAGGTCCAGGCTTCGCGCGGTTGCGCCCTGCATCGCCTGCGCCGCTTCGCGCGCCCGGGCGCCCAGGGCCGCGGCGGCGGCCGGGTCGGCCAGGAGGCGCGCGCAGGCGTCGGCCAGCGTTGCGGCGTCCCGGTCGGGGAGGCGCACCGCGCCGCCGGCGGCCTCCAGCGTCGCGGCCGGCTCGGTGAAGTTGTGCACGTCCGGCCCGTAGACGACCGGACGGGCGAAGGCGGCGGGCTCGAGCATGTTGTGCCCGCCGACCTCGGGCAGGAGCGTGCCCCCGACGAAGGCGAGGTCCGCCGCGCGGTAGAGGTCGGCAAGCTCGCCCATCGTGTCGCCGATGACCACGTCGACCTCCGGCGCGGCGGCCCCGGCGCTCCGGCGCGCGGTGCGGAGGCCCGGCGGCGCGAGGCGTTCGACCGCGTCGCAGCGCTCGGGATGGCGCGGCACGAGCACGAGCCGCACGTCCGGGCCCGCGGCCTCGCGCAGGCGGAGGAAGGCGGCGTAGACGATCTCGTCCTCGCCGGCGTGGGTGCTGCCGGCGACGAGAAGCCGTCCGCCGCCGAGTTCGGTGCGCAGGCGGTCGGCGCGGGCGGGGTCGTCGGAAAAATCGAGCCCGTCGTACTTGAGCGAGCCGACCACCTCGACCCGGTCGGCCGGCACGCCGAGGGCGCGGAGGGCGTCGGCGTAGGCCGTGTTCTGCGCCAGCCAGAGCGCCACCCGTCCGAGCATGCGGCGTCCGAAACCGCCAAGCCGCCGGAAGCCCGCCACGGAGCGGCCGGTGATGCGGACGTTGCTCACCGCCACCGGGACGCCGCGGCGCTCGGCCTCCTCCAGGAAGTGCGGCCAGACCTCGAGTTCCATGAGCACCACCAGGTGCGGGCGGATGCGGTCGAAGGCGCGGCGCACCGTCCAGGAGAGGTCGAGCGGGTAGTAGACCACGCGCTCCGGCCCGAAGTGATCGCCGGCCACCTTGCGGCCGGTCGGGGTGGTGGTGCTGACGACGACCCGCCAGCCGGGGTGGCGGTCCAGGAAGCCGCGGACCAGGCTCCGCGCGGCCAGCGCCTCGCCCACGCTCACCGCGTGGACCCAGAGCGTCGGGCCCGCATCCTGCGGCGGGGCGGCGTCGTAGCGGCCCAGCTTCTCCGGCGCCGCGGGGCCGTAGCGCCCGGTCGCGAAGCGGTGATACGCGTAATGCGGCAGCAGCGTCGCGCTGTAGGCCGCGTCGAGCAACCAGTTCATGCCTATCCCCGGCAGGCGACCCGGGCGCAAAGGCGCCCGGTGACGCCGACGGCCGCACCATCCCTCCCCGGCCGCAGCGGCCGGGGGACGGCGCGGGGGGCTGCGGGAGCCCGCCGTGCGTTCAGGCGTTGCGGCGGTTCGCGTCCTTGGCGGAGCGCCCCTCTTCGCGCTGCAATCCGGACAGCTCGTGTTCGAGGGCGTCGATCTCGTCGGGATCGCCGCCGCTCTTGCGAAGCTTGCGGATCTGGGCCTGTTTCTTCCGGATTGCCTCGTGCAGGGAACGCATGTTCTTCATCGGAGCCAGCTCCCGCGGGCGAAGGGCCGGGACGCGGACCCCCGTCCGCGACCGCACTGCCGGTTCGCCGTCCATCCCGGAACACCCGGCGCCGCCGCCCTGTGCGACGGCGACCGGTTCAGCGCCGCATGCAGCACTTCTTGTACTTCCGGCCCGAGCCGCAGGGGCAGGGCTCGTTGGGGCCGACCTTCCGTTCGGTGCGGACGATGGTCTCGTGGTGCTGCTCGCCCGCGTTGGCGCCGGCCGCCTCCTGGGCCGCCTCGTACTGGCCGAACTGGTCGTGCACCGCTTCGTCGATGTCGTGCTCTTCGAGGGCGAGCTCTTCCTGCGCCGGGCGCACCTTGAGGACGAGGGGGACCACCTCCTCCTCGAGGCTGGCCCAGAGCTCCTCGAACATCTCGTAGCCCTCGCGCTTGTAGACGATCTTCGGGTCCTGCTGGGCGAGGGCGCGGAAGTGGATGCTCTCCTTGAGGAGGTCCATCGCGTAGAGGTGGTCCATCCACTTGCGGTCGAGCGTCTGGAGGAGAATGTATTTCTCCAGCTCGCGCTGCGTCTCGACGCCGAGGTCGCGCTCCTTCGCCTCGTAGGCGGCGATGACCTTTTCGGTCAGCGCGTCGGCGAGGGGGGCGTCGTTGTTCTTCGCGAGGAGGTCGATCTCGGCCGGGCCGACCTCGACCAGGAGCTCGTCGCGGAGCCACGCGCCGAGGGCCGGCAGGTCGCGCTCTTCGGCGGGGGTGTCGGGGTTGGCGTACTCGAAGACGCGGGCGTCGACGACGTCGCGGACGTAGTCGAGCACGCTCTCGCGCAGGTTCTCCTCGGCCAGCCAGGCGTGGCGGCGCCCGTAGACGATGAGGCGCTGCTCGTTCATCACGCCGTCGTATTCCAGCAGGTTCTTGCGGATCTCGAAGTTGCGCTCCTCCACCTTGCGCTGGGCGCGCTCGATGGAGCGGCTCACCATGCCGTGCTCCAGGGGCATCCCGTCGGCGAGGCCGATGCGGCGGAGGATGTTCTTCACCCGGTCGGGCGCGAAGATGCGCATCAGGTCGTCGTCGAGGCTGAGGAAGAAGCGGCTGGAGCCGGGGTCGCCCTGCCGGGCGCAGCGGCCGCGGAGCTGGTTGTCGATGCGGCGGGCCTCGTGGCGTTCGGTGCCGACGACGTGGAGGCCGCCGAGCGCCGCGACGCGATCGGTGAGCGAGAGCGGGTAGAGGCCGTACTCGGCCCAGCGCGCCTCCAGGAGGCTGCGCCACTCCGCCGCCGGGCGCTCGGGGTTCTTTTCGAGCTCGTCTTCCAGCCAGCGCTCGACCCAGCTCTGCACGCAGAGGCGCTCGAGCTCCTCGGCGGGGAGGTCGGCGGAGGCCTCCTTCGGCGCGAGGCGCCACTGCTTCCAGTGTTCGAGGAGGTCCGCGATCTCGATCCCCCCGAGCTTGCTGTCGGTGCCGCGGCCGGCCCTGTTGGTGGCGGTGGTGACGTGGCCGGACTGGCCGGCGTTCGCGCCGCTGTCGGCCTCGCGGGCGTGGGGCCTGGCGGTCAGGGCCCCCGGCGGGCTGCCGCGCTTCTCCAGG
>CAZKKD010000388.1:0-4185 GCA_964553265.1 uncultured Planctomycetales bacterium
GGCGGCGAGGGCGCGAGAGACGCGGTTCGTCGGGCGGTGGGCCGCGCGGGGCGAGAGCCAGCCGAGAACAAGAGCGAGCGTCTTGCGCCGGACGGGGTCGTTCCCCTCCGTGGGCCAGCGTTCGCGCAGGTCCGCAAGGAGGCCCGGATTGTGCCGGTCGCCGTGGCGACTGGTGCTGCCGAGCTGGACGATGGCCGGCCACTCCTCCACGACCTCGTGGAACGGCGCGGCGACCACCGGATCGTGCCGGAGGAGGCGCATGGCATCGTCGGACACAGCGGTGTGCGTGACACGTTCAGACATGGGTAGCGCTCCTTGACTGAGGCGACGGCAGAGGCCATCCGTCCCGGAATCGTGGCGTTTCGCCCACAGGTTGCTACGGCAGCGCCAGGTCGTCCCAGCGTTCGGCGTGCGACGGGGCGCGCCCTTCCAGGAGATCGACAAACGAACGGAACGCACGGCCGGCGTCCCCGACGGGTTCGGCGAACGCGTCCCAGTGCTCGCTGTCTTCGCCGTCGTGGTTGGGAAGGACATGGTCGCAGAGGCGCGCGCCGGCGAGCTCGCCCCAGGCGCTGCCGGCCCGGCGCTCCACCTCCTCCAGGTCCGGGAGGGAAAGCTCGCCCTTCTGCCGGCGCATCCGCCGGAGCAGCTTGCGCCGCATCAGATCGGTGACGAGGGCGGCGGCGTCGATCCCGGCCTCCGGCGTGGTGAAGCGCTCGTATTCCTCCCGCGAAACGGGAGAGAGGAAGACGCTCAGCCGGCGGACGGGCGCCAGGCGCGGGTGGGAGAGGAGCGTCTCGCCCACAAAGGGGTTGCCCTCGTAGAACAGGTCCGACGCCTCCAGCCCGTCCAGGACCGCCTGCACGTCGAGCGCCTGCAGGTCGCCGCGCACCTCCTGCACGACGTACCGGTCTTCGCCGCGCAGGGCGTCGATGGCGTCGCGGGGGCGGAAGTGATAGTCGACCCCGTCGCGTTCGCCCGGACGGGGCGGGCGGCTGTTGTAGAGGACCACCGGTTGGAGGCCGTCGTGCAGGTCGGGCCGGAGGCGCACCAGCGCCTTCTGGAGCGGGCTCTTGCCCACGCAGGACGGTCCCATGAGAACGACCAGGCGGCCGGACGGCGCGTCGTGCATGGGGCTCCTCCGGAAGGATGGGTGCGACCGCCGGTCCGCCCCGCTGCCCGGCGAGGCGATCAACGGCCCGCAGGCGTCAGTCGCTGATGCGGCGCTTGATGTCGGGCATGGTGCCGGGCTTGTCGGCTTCCCAAACCTTGCTCTCGCCGTCGAGGGCGGTGACGTTTTCGTAGACGCCGTTGTCGCGGCGCACCAGCTTGGCGAAGCCCTTGTCGCGGAGTTCGCTGTCGCCGGTGGGGGCGGCGATGCCGGTCGGGCAGATGATGCGATCCACCGGTCCGCCGCAATCGGGGCAGACGGTGATCGCGTCGTCGCGCATGGATTGCGACAACTCGAAGACGCGCCCCCGGGCGCACGGCTCGCCCGCATGTTCGTAGCGATAGAGAGGCATCGAAAGCTCCTTGCCCTGCAAGGCCCGGACGGCGTCCGCCCGGCCTATTCCGTCCCGGCGGCGTCTCCGGCTTGCGCCGGCGGCGGCGCGGCCGCTTCGTTCTCGAGCGCTTCCTTCACCTCGCGGGCGCGGCGGCGGTCCTCCTCGGGGATGACGATGCTGTCGATGAGGGGCTCGACCGGCGCGGCCGGCGGATGCTGGATCGCCTGGATGACCCGCGGCGCGGTGCGCTGCGCCAGGCGGCGGACGGTCTGCTCGGCGCGGACAACGTACTTCTGGTGCGAGACGTCGCGCTGGGTGAAGACAAGCGCCCCGTCCTCCACGCGATAGACCTCGGTGGCGATGTCGACGCCGCTCACCTCCGCGAGGATCATCTGTGCGGCGAGGAGCGCGGCGCTGATCGCGGCCGACGCAAAGCTGGGCACGCTCTTGGCGCGGCGGAACTCCACCACCTGCCCCCGCACCACGAAGTCCGCCCCCGCCGCCCGGGCGTGCGCCATCGCCTCGTCCGGCCCGAGGAGCCGCCCGTAGCCGAGGCCCGGATCGTCGGGCTCGAGCAGGTGCACCGTTCCGCTGCGCGCCAGCTCCATGCTGTAGAGGCTGGTGGCGATGGCGCCGCCGCCGGAATCCTCGATCAAATTGACGGGGTTGTCGCGGTCGTGGTACGGCAGCACCAGCACCCGCGGCGCGTCCGCATCCGGCGTCGGGACGTCGGTGGCCGGTCGGCCGGCGCCGTCGCCGCCGGCGTACTGGGCCAGCACCGCCTGGAAGACCAGCCGCGCCTGCGTCTCGCGCGCGTCCGTCCGGTCGGGGGCCGCCGCGGCGCGGTAGTCCTCGCCCGCGAAGACGGTGCGGGGGCCCTCCGGCGCGATGGCGCGAACAAAGACGCCCGCCCGCGGGGGGATGCCGCCGGGGCGCGTGTCCTCGAAGCTGAAGACCTGCCCGGTGAAGACGAGGTCCGCATGGTAACGCTGCCCGATGGCGGCGGCTTCGGCGAGCGAGTAGGGCGTCGCGCGGGCCGGCAGGACGGGCGCGACCACGGTCTTCCGCTCGAAGACCGGATGCTCCCGCAGCTCCTCGATGAAGAGGGTGCGGACCCGTTCGGCCACCTGGTCGCCGAGGGGATCGTCGGGATCGCGAAAGCTGCGCGCGTCGAAGAACGGCAGCACCAGGACAGAGCGGGCGGCGTCCGGCTCGTGCCCCGGCAGTCGATAACTGAACGCGGTATCTCCGCCGCAGGACGCGGCCAGCACGACCGCCGCCAGCAGCACGGCCGCCAACCGAAGACTGGACCTCATCAAACCCCTCCCGTTCTCGGCCGGACGCCAATCGCACCGGCCGGAATTCGTTGTCGCATCGACGTTGCAGTCCCGTGCAACATGCCGGGAATGGTGGTAGCAGAGCCGCCGGGAAAATGCAAGCCTGCGCCGTCGCTTTCGCGGCGCAGCGGGCCGTCGTGCGCGTCGGCGTTTGCGGCGGGAGGAATTCATTTGCAACGCCGTTCGGATGGTCTATAATGCCCTTCGGATCTCTGCGGTGTACGTGCTTGAACCTGTATTCTCTTGAACCAACGAGCCTGATGCCGGGAGCCAATATCCACGATCCGCCGACATGCCCTGCGGGGACGCCGGCGTTCGACGGAGCGGCGCCCACCTTGCCTATCGGGTTCAGAGAGTCGCCTCACACGGCACACGCGGAGATCCGCTTTTTTTCGCCGACCGCACGGCGGGCGCGCCGGCGCCGCCGATCCACCGCCAGCCGAATGCCCAAGCCATGACCCGAACGCTGCGCCAACGCAAGTCCGACCTTCGCCGTGCCCTCGCCGCACGCATCGACGCGCTCGCCCCCGCCGTCCGTCAACGGCACGATGCCGCCATCCGCAACCGCGTCCTCGCGCTGCCGGAACTGGCCGCGGCGGGCGCCTGCCTGGGGTACGTGCCGCTGCCGGACGAGATCGACACGCTGCCGCTGGTGCAGACGCTGCTGGAGCGCGGCGTGCGCCTGGGGCTGCCCCGGGTCGCGGCCGAGGCGGGCGCGATGGCCGCCCACGCCGTCACCGACCTCCACGGCGACCTGGCGACCGGCGCCTACGGCGTTCGCGAACCCCGCGCCGCCCTGCCGCAAATCGCCCCGGACACGCTGGACGTGATCCTCGTTCCCGGACGCGCCTTCGCGACCGACGGGCGGCGGCTCGGACGCGGGGCGGGCTATTACGACCGCTTCCTCGCCGGCACATCGGCCCTGCGCGTCGCGCTCGCCTACGAAGAGCAGATCCTCGACGACATCCCGGCCGACGAACACGACCTGCCGGTCCACGTCCTGGTCACCCCCGAACGCGTCCTGCGCATCGCCTGACCGAATCGGCCGGCCGGCGCTTTTCCGCTTGACCGGCGCGGCAGGTCGGGCAGACTGAACGTGCTTCCCAGTCGACCGGTACGCCGTGCGGACGGGGCCGCCCGCCGCACGGGCCTGGACAGGAGACCACGGACATGGCGCGCACCTACGACGTCGTGGCGGCCGGGCACGTCTGCCTGGACATCACCCCGTCCTTCCCCAACGATCTCGGCAGCGATCCGGCCCGGGTCTTCGTGCCCGGGACGCTGAGCGATGTCGGCCGGCACACGCTCCACCCCGGCCGCACGGTACCCAACGCGCGGCTGGC
>CAZKKD010000389.1:0-4180 GCA_964553265.1 uncultured Planctomycetales bacterium
GCGTGGGGGGGTGCGTGGCGGGGAGAGGGAGGGGCGGATGGGGAGATGAGAGAGGGAGACGGGGGTTATATAGAGGTGGCAAGGAGGAGGGGCGGGGGGGGGGGGGGGGGAGGCGGGGGAGGGGGGGGGGGGGGCGGGGGGGGGGGGGAGGGGGGGGGCGGGGGGGGGGGGGGCCGGGGGCCAGGTGCGGGCGCGGGCTTCGTTCCAGCGTTCCCAGGCGTCGAGATCGTCGCCGAAGTCCTGGCCGGTCATGTCGCGCAACTGCTGGAGGCCGAGGGCCTCGAACCGCGCCTGCTGTTCGGCCAAGACGTGGATGTCGCGAAAGCCGATCCGGTAGAACAGGAGCCGGATCTGCGGCAAGGCGATGGCGAGCTCGTCGGGATCGAAGCCGCCGCTGCGAACCTCGCGCAAGAACCAGATCGCATTGCGCACCGTCTCGGGATGGTCGACCGACGGCGCCGGCGTACCGGTGCTCCTTGCGTAGGAGAGGATCTCCTCGACGGTCCGGTGGTCCAGCCAGCGCACGGTGAAGACGGAGCCGCCGACGAGAAGGAGGAGGAGAACGCAGGCGAGGATGAGGAGAAGCTGGGATGAGGAACCTCGACCCGTTTCGTCCGGCATGGCGGCGCCCTCCCGGCAAACCGATCCGACGGCATCCTCTCCGCCCGGACCGCACAGGGCGGGCATCCGGGCGGACGGGGTATCGCGGACCTACATGAAGCCCCACTCGGGGAGGATCTCGCGGGTGACCTGGCGGAGGTAGGCGGTGATCTCGCGCGCGTCCTCGAGGCGCATCACCTCGGCGGCGATCTCCTCGGCCTGCGTGAGGCTGACCGAGCGGATGAGCTTCTTCACCTCCGGGATGAGGGGGGGCGGCACCGAGAAGGTGCGCAGCCCCAGCCCCAGCAGGAAGATGACGAAGATGGGCTCGGCGCACATCTGGCCGCACATGCTGACGGGGATGTCGTGCTCGCGGCCGGCGTCGATGACCATCCGCACCAGGCGCAGCACCGCCGGGTGGGCCGGCTGGTAGAGATCGGCGACGTGCTCGTTGGTGCGGTCGACGGCGATGGTGTACTGGATGAGGTCGTTGGTGCCGATGCTGAAGAAGTCGGCGAGCCCCACGTAGGCGTCGAGCGTGAGCGCCACCGACGGCACCTCCACCATGATCCCGACCTTCATCTCCTCGTCGAAGGGAATGCTCTCGGCGGCGAGCTCGTCCTGGACCGACTCCAGCGTCTCGCGCGTGCGGCGGACCTCGTCCTGCGTCGCCACCATGGGGATGAGGAGCTCCACCGGCCCGAGCGCCGAAGCGCGGCAGGCGGCGCGGAGCTGGGTCCGGAAGACGTCCGGCCGCTGCAGGCAGTAGCGGATCGCCCGGCAGCCCATCTGGGGGTTGCGCTCGTGGAGCGGCCCGTCGCGGTGGAAAAACTTGTCCGCCCCGAGGTCGAGCGTCCGGATGGTGATGGGCTTGCCGTCGAGGCGATCGATCGCCTCCTTGTAGACGCCGAAGTGGTCCTCCTCGGAGGGCTCGGTCTTGGCGGAGAGGTAGAGGAACTCGGTGCGGTAGAGCCCCACCCCCTCGCCGCCGGAGCCGACGACCTGGTCGACCTCCTTCGGGAACTCGATGTTGCCCTTCACGTGAGCGGAGACCCCGTCGGTGGTGACGGTGGGGAGGTCCTTTTCGGAGTAGAGGGCCTGCTCGAACTGCTGGAAGTCGTCGGCCATGCTCCGGTAACGGGCGATGGTCTCCTGGTCGGGGTTGATGATGACGATGCCGCGGTTGCCGTCGACGATGATGGTCTCGCCCATGCTGACGTCGGTGCTGACCGTGGAGAGGCCGACCACGGCGGGGATCTCGAGCGCGCGGGCCACGATGGCGGTGTGGCCGGTCTGCCCGCCGACGTCGGTGCAGAAACCGACGACGTAGTTGGGGTCGATGCTGGCGGTCTCGCTGGGGGTGATGTCGTGCGCGACGAGGATGACGCGCCGGGTGAGCTCCTCGAGCTCGTGCGTGCGCTCGCCCAGGAGCGCCCCGAGGAGGCGCTGCTCGATGTCGCGGATGTCGGCGACGCGCTGGGCGAGGTACTTGTCGTCGAGGCTGTAGAAGGCCTTCTCGAACTTCCGCAGGCTGCGGCTGACCGCGTACTCGGCGCTGAAGCGGTTTTCCACGATGCGCCGGACCACCTCCTCGTGGAGGCTGCTGTCGGCGAGGATCATGACATGGGCGTCGAAGATGGGGGCCGCCTCGCCGCCGATCTCGGGGCCCATGCGCTTCTGCAGGTCGCGGATGTCCTGCTGGGCCGTCTTGACCGCATCGAAGAAGCGCTCGCGCTCCCGCTCGACCTCATCCTCCTGGATGAAGCGGCGCGGGATGTCCAGCTCCCGCCCGGCCATCACGAACGCGTCCGCGATGACGAAGCCGGGGGAAACGGGAATGCCTTTGAGAATTTCCATCGCCTGACCCGATCTGCCGTGCCGCCGGTTCCGATCACCCCCGGGAGGGAGAACACCGGGCCGCCCCCGTGGCGGCGTGCTGCATTATAGCAGGCGCACCCCGGGAATCAAGCCGCCGTCCGGAATGGGGGGAGCGTTCCGTTCTCACCGTTTCGGTCGGAACCGGATGGGGTCGGCCTGGCAAAGGCTCTTCTCTTCCGTCCGGAGAGGGATCGGGCGGGAGAGATTTCTATTGCCCCTTGGTTTCCTATTCATAGGGTGGCACGGATTGCTCGTTCAATCCGTGCGCCGAAGGCGGTCAAGGGCAGGCGGTCAAGCCTATCCGGCCCACACCCGCAACCCGGCCCGCCCCTCCGCACCTTCCATTGCTGCGCAACACGGATTGCCAGCAATCCGTGCTACCCGTCATCCCCAGGGCACCCCAAGGCGGACGCCCTCACCCCGGCCCCCTCCCAGGGGGAGAGGGAGAGGGAGAGGGAGAACGGAACGGCCGTCCGGGACGACCGTCCGGGACGGCTGTCCGGAAGAGTCGGACTGCGGAATCCGGTCAGGCGTCGGCGGCGGGCCAGGGGTGATCGGGGGTTTCGGCGAAGGCGATGTCCGAAAGCGCGTACCGGGGGCGCGGCCCCGGCGTCTCTGCGGGCCAGCCCACCGGGAGGAGCGCCACCGGGAGGAGGTGATCGGGCAGCGCAAGCGCCTCGGCGACCGCGTCCGCCTGCATCAGCATCACCCAGCACGACCCCAGCCCCGCGGCGGCGGCGGCGAGGGCGAGGTGCTCGACGGCGATGGCGCAGTTGACGCGCATGGCGGCCTCGTCCGCGCCGGGGGCGCGCCCGCGCTCCCGGTACACCTCGCCCACCGTGGCGGCCACCTCCTGGTCGACGGCGCCGAGCTCCACCAGCTCGCGCCCGCGGCGGAGGCGCTTGTTGTAGAGCTTGCGGTTGGCGCAGCAGACGATGACGGCCGGCGCCTCGCCCACGAAACGCTGGTCGTAGGCGGCCTGCCGGAGCGCTTCGCGGCGATCGGGGTCGCGCACGACGACAAAGGCCCACGGCTGGGCGTTGGCGCCCGACGGCGCGAGCCGGGCGGCCTCCAGCAGGCGCGTCAGCGTCGCCTCGGGGACCGGGTCGGGACGGAAGCGGCGGATGCTGCGGCGGGCGGCGATGGCGTCGAAGGTCTCCACGGTCAGTCTCCTTCCGTCGGGGACGCCCGCCCCCGGAGGCGGGCGACAAGCGCGCGATCCATGTCGGCGTGAAACCTCTCCAGCGGAGACCGACCGTACCGCCGCGCGTACAGGAGCGCAAGGGCGAGCAGCACGAAGCCGGCCGCGCTGTTGGGCCCGTCGTTGACCGGGATCGACCAGGGGACGCTCCCGGCCGTCCCCGTCACCGGCCAGAAGGGGTAGATCGGCCAGGTGGGACCGGCGCCGACCAGGTCGGCCGCCAGGTGGAGCAAGCCGCTGGCTCCGCACAGCAGCGCGGTGCGCAGGCGCCGTCGCCCCGCCCAGGCGCCGACCAGCACGGCCAGCGCGACGTAGGCGAGGCCGTGCGTATAGCGATGATGCACCGCCGCGTGACAGACAAAGCCGTCCTCCAGGCTGCCGGTCACGGCAGTCCCCCAGGCATAGGCCACGACATCCGCATCCGGCAGCACGCCCGCCCAGGCAATAAGAAGCTGTTTCAATACCTCGCGCGCTCGTGACTGCGTTCGGCGCGCTGCCTGG
>CAZKKD010000390.1:0-4174 GCA_964553265.1 uncultured Planctomycetales bacterium
CCAGGAGGAGCTGCTCCACCCCCGCCTCGTCCATGAGCTCGTCCCACGCCCGGCGGACGCCTTCGGGGTCAACCGAACCACGGAACCAGGCGCAGTCCGGATAGCGATGGGACGGCGCACGGAGAATCGGGCTGATGGCCCGGTGCGCCTGCAGTCGCCGCGCCCAGGTGTGCCAGACGCCCTGGAAGTCGATGCCGTTGGTGCTGAGGATGACCGCGACGAGCTGCGTCACCGGCGCGCCGCCGAGAAAGCCGTACTTCTCGACGAGCAGCGTCTTCGCACCGTGCCGCGCCGCGGCGAGAGCGGCCGCACAGCCGGCCGGTCCGCCGCCGCAGACCACCACGTCCCAGGTGCCGAGTACGGGCACGTTGCGTGCGGGGAGGGTCAGCGCATCGGAGCTCATACCGGTTCCTTTCGTGGAGCGACCGGGATGTCGCGCAGGTTGTCGAAGGCGGGCTCGACGTCGCGGTCGGCGGCGAGCTGCCGGACCACGAGCGCGGGATCGAGTTCGCGTGGGGGGACGCCCTCGCGCAGGCTGAGCGCGGCGGCGACGCCGGCGGCCTCGCCGGTGGCCATGCAGGTCTGCTGAATCCGCAGAGACGCCTGCGCTTCGCGCTCGGCCGACAGGCATCGGCCCGCGACGAGGAAACCGTCGATCTCGCGGGCGACGATGGCGCCGTAAGGAATGCCAAAGTACTCGCCCGCCTGAATCCGGGTCTTCCAGGCTTCGTACGTGGCTTCGCCGTGCGGAACGGCAGCGTTGTCGTAGCTGTCGCCGGGCCAGATGTCGATGTTCCAGGAGCTCCGCGCGATTCCGTCGGCACGCTGGACCAGGTTCCAGACGTCGTCTGCCGTGGCAGTGGCGATGCCGCGGATGCGGCGCGAGTCGCGCAGGCCGATGTGGGCGTTGGTGTCGAGAAGGTACGCGGCCTCGAAGCCGGGCGCGTACCGCCGGAGCGCCTCGGCGCTCTGCCACGCCTGGTCGCGGCCTTCGCGTTCGGCCCGGGTCAGGTCGAACGGGTCGAGCGGATCCACCTGCAGCACCCGCGACGGAAAGACGTTCATCTCCGTCCGGTAGGGGACCACCGAATGGTGCACGTAGTTGGCGGTGCCGTAGCGGATGGCACGCCCGTTGGCGACCACGGGGGAGGTGAATTCGCCGCGTTCGACAGCGGCGCGGATGGCCTCGCGTGCGGCGGTCACCGCCTCCTCTGTCAGCCCCCCGGCGGGCCAGGCGACATTGCCCATGCGGAAGACCTTGGTGAGCGCCTGGTTCCACGGTTCGCCGTTCTGCTGACCATGGTCCCACGGCACGCCGGCGGCCGCGGCGAGAATGCCGTCGCCGGTGCAGTCGATGGCGCGCGCCGTGCGCAGGGCGCGCCGGCCCGCTTTCGTTTCGACGAGGACGGCGGTGCAGCGCCCGTCCTCGACGGCGGCGCCGGCGACGCAGGCATGGAGGAGCTGATCGACGCCGGCCTCGGCGAAGAGGTCGTCCCACGCGAACTTCACCACCTCGGGGTCGACGCCGCTGCGCCATTGCGCGCCCTGGTGGACCAGGGGCGCGACCGCGTCGGCGCGGCGACGGCGGATGGCCCGGATCCAGGTATGCCACACGCCCTGGAAGTCGACCGCGTTGGTGCTGAGGATGTGGGCCACAAGCTGCGAGACCGTGGCGCCGCCGAGATAGCCGTCCTTCTCGACCAGGAGCACCCGCGCCCCGTGCCGCGCCGCACCGAGCGCGGCGGCGCAACCCGCCGCACCGCCGCCGCAGACCACGACGTCCCAGGTGCCGAGGACAGGCGTTTCCCGTGCCGGTTCGTGCAGATTGCCGGAGGTCATGCCGGCTCCTTTCGCGGCGCAATGGGGATGTTGCGCAGGCTGTCGAACGCGGGCTCGACGTCGCGGTCGGCGGCGAGCTGTCGGACGACGAGCGCGGGGTCGAGTTCACGCGGGGAGACGCGCTCCCGCAGGCTGAGCGCGGCGGCCACTCCCGCGGCCTCGCCGGTGGCCATGCAGGTCTGCTGGATGCGCAGGGAGGACTCCGCCACGTGCTCGGCACTGATGCAACGACCGGCCATGAGCAGGTGGTCCGCCCCCGCCGCCACGATGCAGCCGTAGGGGATGTCGAAGTACTCGCCGGCAAGGAGCTGCTCTCGCCGTTCCCTGGCCTCGTCGGAACTGTGGTCCACGGCGGGCGCGCTGTAGCTGTCGGCCGGCCAGATGTCGATGTTCCACGAACTGCGCGCGATGCTGTCCGGATGTTTCCGGAAGCGCATGGCGTCCTCTGCCGTCACGGTGGCCAGGCCGTGCAGGCGGCGCGAGGAACGCAGGCCGATCTGGGCCGATGTGTCGAGGAGATAGGCCTGCTCCAGCCCCGGCACGTACCGGCAGAGGAAGTCCGCCGCCTGCCGCGCCTGCTCGCGGCCCTCGCGTTCGGCGCGGGTGAAGTCGAAGGGGTCGAGCGGGTCGACCTTGAGGACCCGGCTGATGACCGAGAGGATCTCGCGCCGCTTGCGCGGCAGCCGCCAGCACCAGGCCCGGATGTAGTTCAGCAGCCGCTTCTGCTCGGTCACCACGGGGGCATCGTAGTCGCCCCGGGCGACCGCGGCGGCCAGGTCGTCGGCGAGGCGGGCCATGGTTTCCTCGTCAGGCCGGGGCAGCTCGTCCGGCAGGCCGCCGAGGCGCAGCACCTTGGTGAGGGCCATGGCGTACTTGTGTTCGCCGTCGCCCTGGTCGAAGCCCACCCCGCTTTCCGCCGCGACAATGCCGTCGCCAGTGGCGTCGATGACGCGCTCCGCCAGGATGGCCCGCCGCCCGGCCCGGGTCTCGGCAATGACGCCGGCGGCAACGCCAGCCTCCACGTGGCAGGTGCAGCCGAGCACATGGTGCAGGATCTCCACGCCGGCCTCGCTGAGGAGCTCGTCCCAGACGAACTTCACCTGCTCGGGGTCGACGCAACTGCGAATCTGTCCCTCGCCGACGCCTTCCAGGGGCCGCATCGCTTCGCGCGCGTACAGGCGGCGGGCGTACTCGTGCCAGATCCCCTGAAAGTCGACGCCGTTGGTGCTGAGCACGACCGCGACGATCTGGTCGACCGTGGCGCCGCCGAGGTGCCCCTGCTTCTCGACAAGCAGCGTCCGCGCGCCGTGGCGTGCCGCACCGATGGCCGCCGCGCACCCGGCCGGCCCGCCGCCGCAGACGACCACGTCCCACGTGCCGAGGACGGGGACCTCGCGCGCCGGTTCGCGCACGGTGACGGGGGCTTCGCCTTCGTGATGGTGGGAGGGGGCGGGGGCCTTGCCCATGGTGCTCTCCTTGCGTTGCGCGCCGCCGCAGTGTGTCCGGGCATCTGCATTCGCGGCATGCGGAGCCGCGCCATGGGGGAAGAAGCCTAATGCACAACTGATATATCAGTCAAGGGAAAATCGCCTTTTTCTTGGTGGCCGCATGGGTTTCCCCGTCTGTCCCGCGGGCCGAAGCGGCACCAGCGTGGTCAAATCGTCTGCTGCGCGTCCGGCATGCCGGGCAGCCGTCCCGGCGGCAACAAAGACCGGAAAGGCGCCGAACCGGTCTCCCACCCTTGCGGCCGGCCGCCTTGGCGTGTATGATGAGAAAGGCGCAGCACAAGCTCTTACCTGGAGAGACATTGCACAAACGGGGGCCGCTTCGTGCGGTCCGGTCTCGTCTACGGAGGGTGGGGGATGCCCGCCTGTCCCAACTGCAAGACCCGGTTGCCGACCGACCCGTTGCCGAAGACCTGCCCGGCCTGCGGCAAGCCGCTGCGGCGCAAAAAAGGCGCGAAAGCCGCCGACGCCGACGAGGCTTCGGCGGACGCGAACGCGCAGACGCTCCCCACCATTGCGGGCGACGCGTCCTCCGACGAGGCCGAAACCGCGCCGCCCACCGTGGTCCGCGCTGCGCTCGCCCCCGATAGCGATCCCGACGCCACCGTCACCGGCGAAGCGATGCACCCCTCCGTCGCCGCCGCAGCCGAAGAAGACGTCGATGTCGAAGCGCGCACCATCGCGGGTGCGCAGGCCGCTTCCCACGCCGGTGGGCCTGACGACGGCGAACCGCCCCACCACGAAGCGGCAACACTGCAGGGATCGCCTTCGACCCTTGTCCGTGATGATGGGGACGAACGCGCCAGCGCCGCCGGCGTCCACGAGAGCAA
>CAZKKD010000391.1:0-4154 GCA_964553265.1 uncultured Planctomycetales bacterium
TCTGAAGCAGATCGGTACGGGCCTCGCGCTGTACGGCACCAACTACGGCCAGCAATTCCCCACCCACGGACCGATGGGTGGCCACATGACCGATGGCGAAACCGGCACCAATGCAATCGGTCTGTACGACGGCGGCGACGGCGAGATCCCGGACCCCAAGGTGTTCCTCTGCCCCAGCTCGGCCGGGGGCATTGATGAGGACCTGATTCAATGCAGCTACGAACGAGGCGGCGACGATGAGGAGTGGGCAGACACGTACAAGAAGCGCAAGCCCAATGTGGTCATCGCCGGAGACCAGATCTCGCCCGTAGGGTCAACCATCGATGGCGATAGCACCACGAACCACGGGGATTCGAACGCAGACGCGTTCTGTTTCCTCTTCAAGGACGGCCACGTTATCATCCACCCCCACAACGGCGGGACAATTGACAGTAGCATCTCCGTCACGGGCGTCAAGGGTGCGGCGCACAGCGAGGACAACATGTTTGGCGGGGGTGAGGACGACGACGCCACGTCCGCAGAGTGGACGTTCCTGAAGGCGAACGACTGATCCACGCAGCACCCACCACCAAACGCAATCCCGGGCCGGGGGCGTCTCGCACGAGACGCCCCCGCTTTTTGTCGGCACGTCAGCGGGATCGTGGAGGGGGCGCCGGAACTGCGTATGGCGGCAAAGGGACGGATGCGGCCAACGTTCGGCTGCGGTCCGCGTTCACGTTACACCATGTCAAGTCGCATCCGGACCGCAATCGTCTTCCGGCGGCAGCAACGCTTCCAGGCGCACAAGGACTTCGGGCAGGACTGTTGTCGACGTGGTCCAGACGTCGTGCAGGTTGACCCGATCCCAAGCTGCCTGCTGGAAGTGTTTGGACGTTCAGCCGGTCGTCGACGGGGTGGATGCGAGGAGCGAGCGAAAAGCGATGTTTTCCCATCGGTTACAGCGAGGGACGACGCAGACGCCCCGTCGACGGCTGGCCCGCAGGGAGCTTCAGCGGCGGCCCGCCTCTTCGTTGCCGCTCGTCACCGATGGATCCGCATCGCTTCCTCGCGGCGCCTCGATGCAGACCACCGCTGAAGCTCTGAACGTCCAAACACTTCCTGCAGGCAGCTTCGCCGTGAATCAGGACATCCCGCATCCCCGCCATGCGCCGCCAGGGAATATCGGTGTGCTCCCGCCGGAAGGCATCGGACATACGCTTCGTCGCTTCGCCTATGATCTCGTACTGCCGAATCAGAGCCGCCTGATGAATCGGGTCCCGAAGAAACGAATCCGGATCGTTCCGTTCGACCACGGTGCGCACCAGACGAGCGGCCGTCACGATATCCCAGAGGTGGGCTGCATCCCGTTCGTCAAGCGGCATAGATGCGTTTCCGCGACCGGAGAATGGCCCTGCGCTTGTAGGGGTTCTGCAGATCCTCTTCCTGCACCAGGTCCACTTCGCGACCGAAAACCGCTTTCAGTTCCTCGCGGAGATCGACCAGGTCGAAGAGGGTCTTGCGAAAGGAGGGGTCGAAGCGCAACAGGATATCCACATCGGACCCGGGATTGGCGTCGCCCCGCGCAACCGAGCCGAACAGGGAGAACTCGTGGATCCGCCACTTTCGGCAGATGACCGCGATCCGATCGTTCGGGACATCAACATCCGAGGACATCGGCTCGCTCCTTTCCGGACGGTATTGTACACCCCGCCCCTCCTGCCGACAAGTCTTACAGGCGGGGAACAGGGACATTCCGTTCTCCCTCTCCCTGCGGAAAAGGAACTGTTGCCGAATCCGCGCCAGACTCAGAGCGAAATGACAAGAATTGAATGACCGGCATCCGACAGAACGGGGGCCGCGCGCTCACGCCTTGAGCGAGGACTTGCTCCGGGTGCGCTGGAGCTCGAACTCGGGGACGCGGCGGTTGAGGATGTCGAAGCTGATGTCCAGCACCTCGCGCGCCTCGTCGGGCGTGGTGGTGCCGATGGTCACCATGTCCTGCTCCCGCAGCGTGGCCCAGACGAACCCGAGCCCCACCACCGGCATCAGCCGTCCGGCGGCGAGCGGCTTGATGGTCATGACCGGCTTCTTCGCGTTGCGGATGACGTTCATGATCCAGTCGATCTCGACCTGCATCAGGAAGCCGTCGGCGTTGTAGAGCTGGATGTAGGTCTCGACGTCCGCCCCCTGCGCGTCGGCGTAGATGACGGACTCGGGCATGTGCGTGCTGAGGCCCGGCAGCATGTCGCGCTCGCGGATCATGGCGGTGTAGCGGTCGATGTCGCGAATCGTCTCGGAGCGCCGGTCGACCAGCGCATCGGTCACGCACTGGTGCGGCATGCAGAAGGTGGCCCCCAGCTTCTTGCACTCGTCGAACATGCGTTCGGGCGTGGTCTCCGGCGGGCCGTCGTCGGTCAGGTTGAAGGCCGGGGTGAGGATGAGGGTCATCTCGCGCCCGGTGCGGTCCTGCGCCATGTCGATGGCCTCGCGCACCATCGGCACCGGCATGCCCATGATGGCGTCCACGCCGGCCTCGAGAAAGACGGTGAGGATGTCGGCGATGTTCTCGCGCGTCTGGAACGCCTTGATGAACTTGTCCTTGGCCAGGCTCGTGTGCGAGTAGCCCAGGAACCAGTTGGTGCCCACGATGAGACGGGAGACCGACCGCCCCCCGACCGTGGTGCGCGGAAATGCATCTGCCATGGCGTTGTCCTTCCGTATCCGCTGTCGCCCCTCGCGACCTCCCCCGGCAGACGGCCACGGAAGCGCGGCCCGCCGGGCGGCTCTCTCCCCTATACCACCGGAATGTTGATTTGCAAGAAGCTTCGAAAAAAGTAGCGGATTCCCACAGGGCAGCCGCGCCCCGCTTCGCCCGCCTCAGGAGATCTCGAAGGACCGAAAGAGCTGCACCGCCCCGGCGAGGGCGTCCAGCGGGTCGCCTTCCGGCACGACGAACTCCAGTCCCCAGTACCCCGTGTAACCGGCCGCCGCCGCGCTGCGCACGAGAACGCCGTAGTCGATGCCGCCCGTTGCACGCGGCGCGGTGCGGTCCGGGGTCTGCGCGGCGTGGAGGTGCGCCACCCAGGCGAGGTCATCGGGGATGCGCACCGCCGGGTCCTCGCCCATCTTCACCATGTGGTAGACGTCGTAGAGGACGCGAAAGCGGGGATGGTCCAGCTCGCGGGCGAGCGCGAAGCCGTAGGCGCTCCGGTCGGCCTGGTAATCGACGTGATCCGTGCTCGACAGCATCTCGAAGATGAGCGTTACCCCGGCGGCTTCCGCGTCGGGGAGAAGCGCACCGAACGCGTCGCGGCAATGGCGTACGCCCACCTCGTCGGGTTGGCCGTCCCGGTTGCCGCTGAAGACAATGACCTGCGGGATGCCGTTCTCGCCGGCGTCGGCGATGGCATCGCGGATGCGCGGCAGCAGTTCGTCATGGTGCTCGGGGCGGTTGACCCCCTGCTCCATGCCGGGGGCGGCGGTGTTGAGTACGGCCAGGCCCGCGTCCCGGGCGGCGGCGCGCCGTTCGGGCGCGACCATCTCCACCGCGTCGACGCCGAGTTCGGCCAGCCGGGCGTAGTAGGCGGCCGGATCGGTCCCGTCCCGGAGAAAGCACCAGTCGGCGGCGCTGAGGCGGACAGCACTCATGGAGATCCTTTCCGTTCGTGATCGTGTGGTGAAGTTTTCGGAGCCGGACGCGCCTCCGGCGTACCGGTCGCGGTCCCGCCGCGACGGCGCTCCTCGGCCATCTGCTGCAGGAGCGGCAACGCCAGCCTGCGCCAGAGCGTACCGAAGGCCGGATTTGTCTGCGCAAGGCGAAATGCCCGGTAGAGGCTGTCATACTGCGTGGCATCGGGGCCGAAGATATCGAAGCTCCAGGTCCGTCCTTCCGCATCGACCATTACCATCCGGTACCCCGCGCCACGTTCGGCATCGCGAATGCGGCGGATGTCTTCAAGGCGCGCCGTCCGGTGATCGAACGGCCCCGGCGGCGGCGTTTTCGCAGGCCGGTGCGACTCCGGGTCGAGCCCCATCATCCGGGCGATCTCGTCCACCGATTCCTCGCGAACGAGGCGGGCCAGTTCGGGCAGGCGCTCCAGGCGTTCGCGCTTCTCCGCTTCGCTCAGGGACGCGCTCTGGTCGATGCGTTTGCGCAGAAGCGCCATCGCTTCTTC
>CAZKKD010000392.1:0-4149 GCA_964553265.1 uncultured Planctomycetales bacterium
CCGAGCCCATCATCGCGCCGACTTCCTTGAGCGACTCGTAATCGATCTCGATGTCGAGGTGCTGCTCGGGGATGCAGCCGCCCGAGGGCCCGCCGATCTGGACCGCCTTGAAGGCGTACCCGTCGGGGACGCCGCCGCCGATGTCGAAGACGATCTGCCGCAGCGGGGTGCCCATCGCCACCTCCACCAGCCCGGTGCGCTCCACCTTGCCGGAGAGGGCGAAGACCTTGGTCCCCTTGCTCCCCTCGGTCCCGACCGCGGCGAACCACTCGGCCCCGCGGTCCAGGAGGGTGGGGAGGTTGCTGAGCGTCGCGACGTTGTTGATGACCGTGGGCTTGCCGAAGAGGCCCTTGACCGCCGGGAAGGGCGGGCGGGGCCGCGGCATGCCGCGCTTGCCCTCGATCGAGTGCATGAGCGCCGTCTCCTCGCCGCAGACAAAGGCGCCGGCCCCCATCTTGATGACCACGTCGAGGTGGAAGCCGCTGTCCAGGATGTTCGCCCCCAGGAGCCCGTAGGAGCGCGCCTGCTCGATGGCGTCGCGCAGGCGGCGGATGGCGAGCGGATACTCGGCCCGGATGTAGACGTAGGCCTTCGTCGCGCCGATGCCGTAGGCCGCGATCGCCATGCCCTCCAGCAGGCGGTGCGGGTCGCCCTCGATCACCGCCCGGTCCATGAAGGCGCCGGGGTCGCCCTCGTCGGCGTTGCAGACCAGGTACTTCTGCTCGGCGTCCTCGCGCAGGGCGAAGCGCCACTTCTTCCCGGTCGGGAAGCCGCCGCCGCCGCGTCCGCGCAGGCCGCTGGCCTCCACCAGGTCGCAGACCTCCGGCGGGGTGCGCTTGCCGAGGGTGGTGGCCAGCGCCCGGTAGCCGCCGCGGGCGACGTACTCCTCGATGCTCGACGGGTCCATCACCCCGCAGTTGGCCAGCACCCAGCGCGTCTGCGGCGCGAAGAAGGGATGCTCGTCCAGGTACGGCACGCCGTCCCAGGCCTCCTGCCCGCCGTCGGCCGGCGCGCGGTGCTGGCCGAGAACGCCGTCGGCGGGCGCCGTGCCCGCAAGGACCGTGTCCACCAGGTCCGTCACCGTCTCGCCGGTCACGCCGGCGAAGCTCACCCGCGTGCGGCCGGGGAGCTGGATGTCCACCATCGGCTCGGCCGCGCAGAGACCGATGCAGCCGATCTCCACCACGTCCGCCTCGATGGCCTTCGCCTCCAGGTGCGCCCGCAGCGCCGTCAGCACCGCGCCCGCGCCCGCGCCGAGACCGCAGGTGCCGGCCCCGACAAAGATGGCCGGCCGATCCACCGTCTCGCGGCGGGCCCGGCGGGTGTCCTCCGCGCGGAGCGCGCGGCAGGCGTCGCTCTCGTGGCAGAGCGGGCCCTCGGTCAGGCACGCCACCCGATCGGGGCAGGGGCGGGCCGGTTCGTGGCTGCAGCGCTCGCAGCAGCGTTCGGTCATCCGCGTCGTCGCCGTCATTCCGATTCCGCCTTTCTGTACTGCTCCAGGATGCCGGGCACGCCGTCGGGCGTCACCTTGGCATGGAAATTCCCGTCCACCGTGATGACCGGCGCCAGGCCGCAGGCGCCGATGCAGGCCACCACCTCAATGCTGAACTCGCCGTCGCGGGTCGTCTGCCCGGCCTGGACACTGAGCTCCCGGCAGAACGCCTCCAGCACCGCGCCCGACCCCTTCACGTGGCAGGCGGTGCCGCGACAGATCTGGATGTGGTGACGGCCCAGCGGCTCGAAGCGGAACTGGTTGTAGAAGGTCGCCACCCCGTAAATCTTGCTCGCCGGCAGGCGCAGGCGCTCGCCGATGGCGGTCACCGCCTCGCGCGAGAGAAAGCCGAGCGCCTCCTGCACCTCCTGCAAGAGCGGGATCAGCTGATCCCGCCCCGCGCCTTCGTATCTGGAGAGAATCGGCTCCAGGTCCGTCGCCGTCGTCGTCACAACGCTCCCTTCCTTCTCATCCGTCATGCCGCCGCGCACGCGCGTGCGGATCCGTATCGGTCAACCGCGCTGTCGGGCGAAGAACGCCACCTTCTCCAGCGCCATCGCCACGTCAATGTCTTCCACGTACACCCCCGCCGGGGCCCGCAGGCGCACCGGCGCAAAGTTCAGAATCCCGTGCACGCCCGCGCGCACCAGGCGGTCGGCCGTCTCCTGCGCCGGGCCGGCCGGGGTGGCGAGCACCGCCAGGTCGACGCCGTGCTCGGCAATGCGCGCCTCCATCTCCGCCAGCGGATAGCAGCGGCAGCCGTGGATGACGCGGTCGGTCTTGCGCGGGTCGGTGTCGAACGCCGCGGTGACGGCCAGCCGCGGCCGCTTGCCCGCGAAGTAGGCCAACAGCGCCCGCCCCAGATTCCCGATGCCCACCAGCGCCGCGTTCTGCCCCTCCGGCGCGTCCAGAAAGACGCCGATCGCCTCGGCCAGGCCGTGCGCGTCGTAGCCCTTCGTCGGGCTGCCCGCGCCGCCGACCGACATCAGGTCGCGCCGCACCAGCGCCGCGGAGTTGCCGCTCATTCGCGCCAGCTCGTGGCTGAACACGTTCTGCGCACCCTCCGCCAACCGCTGCTGCAACAGCCGCCGGTAGAGGCTGAGCCGCGCGATGGTCTTGTCGGAAATCGTTGCCGTCTGGGCCACCGTGGTTATTCTCCTGTGAAAGCACTAACGCTGTTACTACTTTCACAGCTCAATCTAGCATACGATGGCTCCCTGTCAAGCAGAAATCGGATCTTTTCCCGTATTTCCGCAAAAAGTTGGGTCCCGGGCCGGCGGTTCGTGCAAAAATCGTTCAGATCGTTTGCGCTGTTGGATTTGAGATGTTCTGTTTTTTTAGATTGGCGTGGGGTGTTCTGATTTACGGCTTCTGTTTGTTGTGTTCGATCTGGGCGGCCTTTGCGGTCCGCGGGCCGCGGTCGGGCACGCGTGGCCCGGGCTGCGACGCCCCGGACACGCCCTGGCGCGGCCTTGCGACGGGCTGGATTGCGGCTGCGGGACGTCGCGATTCCGGCGGTTCACCCCCCGTGCCGGACAATGTCCCCATCGACCATGTAGATGACATCGGCCGCGATGTTGGTCGCGAGGTCGGCGATCCGCTCCAGGTTTCGCGCCGCGCCGAGCACGGCCAGGAGCGGCTCGGCGTCGAGGGGCGCCTCGCGGATGGCGGCGAGGACGCGTTCGGTGATGCTGCTCTTCATGTCGTCGACCTCGTCGTCGGCGGCGCGGACGCGGCGGGCGAGGGCGACATCGACGTTGACCATGCTGTCGAGCGCGTCGCGGAGCATCCGGCGCGCGCTCTGCGCCATGGGATCGAAATCGACGGTGATGGGCCACTCGCGGCATTCGGCGAGGCGCATGGCCTTGTGCGCGATGTTGACGGCCTGGTCGCCGGTCCGCTCGAGGTCGCGGTTCATCTTGAGGACCGAGACGATGAAGCGGAGGTCGGTGGCCACCGGCTGGTGCAGGGCCAGGACCTTGAGGCACTCCTCTTCGGTTTCGATCTCGAGGTGGTCCACCTCGGCGTCCTGCTCCTCGACATGCTGCGCAAGGTCGGCGTCGCGCTGCTGCAGCGCCCGCACGGCCTGGGCCAGGTTGTCCTCGACGAGAGCGCCGAGGGAGAGGATCTGCTTGCGGAGCTTCTCGAGCTCCTTTTGGAAAAAGATGGACATCGTCTGCTCCCGATCAGCGGCGGCCGGCAGCCCCTGGCTGGGGGCGTGCAGCGCCGCGGTTGTCTAGACAACTGGAGCCGCGCACAGACGCCGCGGCCCGGAAACCTTCTGTTCGCAGCGGGACAGCCAACGCGCGCATCCCGTACCGCCCGCCCTGCCCGGCGTCGCGAGCGGGGCGCGCCCCGCCGCGTACGAGCCGGGGCCGCTCGCGGTTACCCGAAGCGGCCGGTGATGTAGTCTTCGGTGCACTTTTCTTTCGGCTTGGTGAAGAGCTGGCTGGTGGGGCCGAACTCCACGAGCACGCCCTCGTAGAAGAAGGCGGTGAAGTCGCTCACCCGCGCCGCCTGCTGCATGTTGTGGGTGACGATGGCGATGGTGTAGTCGCCGCGCAGCTCGCCGATGAGATCCTCGATGCGGGTGGTGGCCCGCGGATCGAGCGCGGAGGTGGGCTCGTCCATGAGGAGGATCTCCGGCTTCACCGCCA
>CAZKKD010000393.1:0-4143 GCA_964553265.1 uncultured Planctomycetales bacterium
GTTCTCCCTCTCCCTCCGGGAGAGGGCCGGGGTGAGGGCCCCGGACGGTGAAAACTCCCTCACCCTAAACCCAATACGGTTCAGTGAAGACGACCGGTGCGCCGTGGCATGGGCTTCCAGCCCATGATTTCACGGCCAAGAAGGCCGTGCCACCGCTTCACTGAACCGTATTGACCCGAAACCCTCTCCCAGAGGGAGAGGGGACGTTTGCCGAATCGGCGCCGCCAGGTTCAGAGCGAGATGGCGAGAATTGAATGACCCGGGGGCGGACGCGCGCGCCGTGGCGCAGGGCATTGACGGTGCGGCCGCGTTCGGGCAGAATCGCGCCGCCGGCCGGGCGCGTCCGGCCGAGCGAAGAGCATCGGACCCGATAGCGGAGAGCCTTTTCATGATCATCGTCATGCGGCGCAACGCCACCCCCGAGCAGTGCCAGGCGGTCGAGGATCGCATCCGCGAAGCCGACCTGGAGCCCCACGTCATCCGCGGCACCGAGCGCAACGTCTACGGCGCGGTCGGCGACGAGCGCGTGGTGAGCGAGCAGTTCTTCGAGGTCTGCGAAGGCGTCGAGCGCGTCGTGCCCATCCTCGCGCCGTACAAGCTCGCATCGGTGGAGGTGAAGCCGACCAAGTCCACGGTCATGGTGGGCGACTTCCCCGTCGGGGGCACGCGCCTGGGCGTCATCGCGGGGCCGTGCACGGTGGAGGATCGCGAGAGCCTGCTGGAGGTGGCGCATCTGGTGAAGGAGGCCGGCGCGATGGCGCTCCGCGGCGGGGCGTACAAGCCGCGGACCAACCCGTACGCCTTCCAGGGCCTGCAGGAGGAGGGGCTCGAGCTCCTCGCCGAGGCGCGGGAGGCGACGGGCCTGCCGGTCGTCACCGAGGTGCTGAGCCCCGAGGGGGTGGCGACGGTGGCCGCGTACGCCGACGTGCTGCAGATCGGCGCGCGCAACATGCAGAACTTTCTTCTGCTGAAGGAGGTCGGCCGCACGCAGAAGCCGGTGCTCCTGAAGCGCGGGATGTCGGCGACGCTGGAGGAGTGGATCTTCGCCGCGGAGTACGTGCTCTCGCAGGGCAACCAGCAGGTCATTCTCTGCGAACGCGGCATCCGCACCTTCGAGGAGCACACGCGGAACACCCTCGGCCTGGCCAGCGTCCCGTCGCTGCGGGAGCGGACGCACCTGCCGGTGCTGGTGGACCCGAGCCACGGGACGGGGCGGGCGTCGCTGGTGGCGCCGATGAGCCGGGGCGCGGTGGCGGTGGGGGCCGACGGTCTCATCGTGGAGGTGCACCCGCACCCGGAACGGGCCCGCGTCGACGGCGCGCAGAGCCTGACCCCGCGCCAGTTCGAGGCCCTCATGGCCGAGCTCCGCCCCGTCGCCGAAGCCGTCGGCCGCACGCTGTAGGCTTCCCCGGGATGCGTGGATTCAACTGCTTTTCTGCACCGGATCCGCAGACGCGGTGGGGTCTCGGTCGTGTTGCGGGGCAGGGCGGAATCGTGGTGAACGGCGCCGTCGCGGGTGCGGAGCTCAGGTCTCGGCGGCGAGGACCATCATGACCAGGCGGCTGTGGTCCTGGGCGCGGCGCCAGGCGCGGAAGAAGGCGTCGAGGTCGCGGGCCACGCCTTCGGGCGGGGCGTAGTTGTAGAGGTCGCCGCCGAGGGGCTTCAGGACGCCGCGCTGTTCGAGATCCTTCATCTTGCGCTGCACGTCCTTCGGCTTCTGTTCGAGCGCCTTGGCCACATCGTCGGCGCTGGCGGAGCTGTGCTGGCCGGTGACGAAGTGGTCGAGGATGTCGACCATCAGGCGGCCGGGCATGTAGCGCTGGATCAGCTTCTGCATCCTGTCGTCCGGGAGCGTCTCCCCGCCCGCCGCCGCCTCGGCTTTTGCCTTGTCGGCGGGGGTGTCCTTGGCCAACTTCAGGCTCGCGGGCTTGAGGATGACGCCGGACTTGCGCTTCGGCGCTTCGCGGATCGTCTCCATCTCCGAGGGGGCGTCCGCTTCGGCTTCGGCGTCGGGCGTCTCTTCCTTCGCTTCCGGTTCCAGGACCGGGCTGTAGAGGCCGGTCGAGTGCCGGTCGCGGTTGGGGAGGCCCTCCTGCAGGTCGGCTTCCCCGATGCCGAGTTCGCCGAGCACCTCCTGGAGGTTCTTCTGTTCGCCGAGGAAGTCGTCGACCCGGGCGACCTTGAGGATGTGCGTGATCTCCCTGGTCACGTTGGCGAGGTGCAGCTTGCCGCCCGCCTGTTCGGACATGTCGTGGGCGTCGATGAAGAAGCTGATGCCGCTCGACAGCAGAATGCGGGTCTCGGCGAGGTCGAGCACCACGTGCTTGCAGCCGCGTCCGATCGCTTCCTCGAGCTGCCGGCTGAGGCGGTGGAGCGTTTCGTTGTTGATGTTCCCCTGAATGGTCAGGACCGCGACCTCGGGGGTGGATCGGATCTGGATGTCCATGGTTGATCCGTTGCCTCGTTCGCTTCGGCGTCTGCCCGGCGCCGCCGAGACCCGTCCCCACGGGCGGACGACACAGAGCGAATCTGCATCTTATGTCCTGTATCGACTATCGCAAGCCCAAACTTGACAAAGGCATGGGGTGGGCGGCGCCCCGCGGTCCGTCCATCCGGCGGCGGCGTTCGGTTCTGGAGCGGGCTGGTCAATCGTCCCCTGGCGGCATCAGTCGTCCCGGGTCGGCCCCGACCACGGTGGCGTGTCCGAACCAGCCGTTCCGTTCACCAAGGTCAAGGGTGCCGTAAACGCCATCGTAGCCAAGGGGTTGGAACGCATAGTCCCCCGCGCGGACCTGCCGGACGGCCTCGGCCACCGGCGGCTGATCGAGGTTGGCGAGGACGGCCTCGGCGTTGCTGTCCGTCATGGCCCAGAACGCGGTCTCGCCCCCGGCGAGGCGGACAAGGGTGTCGTAGGTCGCAACCACCTTTTTCGATGCGGGGTTGCGGATGCCGAGTCCGGCCGCGATCACCTCCACGAGGGGGATCATCCGGACAAAGGGCTGGCGGGGGCGGACCCGGTCGAGCGTGCGCGGTTCGCCCTGGGCGCCGCTCAGGTAGAGCGCGCGCTGCAGGACGCCGACGGTCAGGCGCTTCCCGCAGACCGGGCAGACGTCCCCGGCGGGCACGGTGTCGGGGCTGAAGAAGCAGTATTGCCCGTCCTTGTGGCCGCGCTTGCCGGCGCGGTGGCCGGTGAGAAAGTAGCGCCCCTCTTCCGGCGTGAACTCCGCGGTCTGGACGATGCGCCGTTCGCGGATGGCGGTGAGAATGGACGGGTAGTCGAGCGCCGCGGCGTCGAGGACGGTGTACTCGCGTCCGACCCGGTGGAGCGCCCCGCTGTGGCAGTCGGAGTTGCTGAGGAGGGTGCGCCCGTCCAGTTCGGGGATGAGGGCGAGCACCAGCGGGTCGGCGGAGAGGCCGGTCTCGACCGCGCGGATGAGCCCCGCGGCGTCGCCGAAGAAGTCGGCGAGGCGGTCGACGGGCCGGTCGGAGCCGTAAATGCCCTGTGGCGTAAGGACATGCGCCGGGATGAGCTCCACCCCCGGCGCGACGTCCGCCAGCGCGTGGCAGCGCGCGGCCACCTGGTCGCGGTCATCGCAGGGGACGAAGGGGCGCCCGATGCCGCGCTTCACCGCCCAGCGGTCGAGCAGGCGGGCCGCGGCGCGGGCCGCGGCGAGGTCGGGCAGCAGCACCACGGTGTGCACGCCCTTGCGCCCGCTGCCGACCGGGCCGGTGAGGATGATCTCGCTCTGGATCAGGAAGCGCGCCTGGCCGTCGCCCTCGGCGAGGCGGTAGAGCCCCTCCTCGGCCGGGACGAGGGCCTGGTCGAGGTGGGCGAGCCAGCCGTCGTGAAAGGCGTCGCCGCAGCCGAAGACGTCGATCCCCTTGCGGGCCATGGTGGCGGCGACCACCTCGAGCGAGATGTCGCCCACCCCGCCGGACGCGCCGGAGTGGCTGTGCAGATCGACGCTGACGCGCATGGGACCTCCTCGGACAGGGGTGCGGCGGGCTGCGGACAGGCTCAGACGCGGACGGCGTCGCCCGCGGCCCGGCGGCGGTAGCGGCGGGTGACCGGCGTCACCCGCTCCTTCCGGACCGCACTGACCCGCTCCCGCTGGCGGCCGGCGGACGCCGCCGGGCGCCGCG
>CAZKKD010000394.1:0-4140 GCA_964553265.1 uncultured Planctomycetales bacterium
TTCCCGCGCCTTCCAGCTGAGGTAGAACGGGTCGATCGGGATGCAGTGCCCCCCGAGGCCGGGGCCGGGATAGAAGGGCATGAAGCCGAACGGCTTGGTGCTCGCCGCGCGGATGACCTCCCAGACGTCGATGCCCATCCGGTCGAAGAGCACCTTGAGCTCGTTGACGAGCGCGATGTTGACGCTGCGGAAGATGTTTTCGAGCAGCTTGGTGGCTTCCGCCGCCTCGCAGGAGGTGACCCGGACCGTCTCGGTCACCACCGCGTCGTAAAGCTCACCGGCAATCTTCCGGCAGTTCGGGGTCATGCCGCCCACGACCTTCGGGATGGTGTGGGTGTTGAAGTTGGGGTTGCCGGGATCCTCGCGCTCCGGCGAATAGGCGAGGAAGAGGGTCTCGCCCAGCTTGCCGCCGGCCGCGGCCAGCACCGGCAGGATCACCTCGCTGGTCGTGCCCGGGTAGGTGGTGCTCTCCAGCGTCACCAGTTGCCCCGGGACAAGGTGTTCGGCGATGGTCTCGACCGTCACCTCGATGTACTGCATGTCGGGCTCGCGGTGCTCGGTCAGCGGGGTGGGGACGCAGATGACGATGCAGTCCACCTTGGCAAGGTCGGCGAAATCGGTGGTCACCCGGCACTGCTTGCGGTTCATGAATTCCGCGACGCGCGCATCGGGCAGATGCTCGATGTAGGTTTTCCGCGCATTGAGCGCCTTGATCTTCGCCGGGTCAACGTCGAACCCGACCACCGGGAACCCGGCCCGCCCGAACTCGAAAGCGAGCGGCAGGCCCACATAGCCGAGACCAATGATGCCCACGGTCGCGGTGCGATCCTGCACCTTGCGATAGAGCGCGTCCGCATGCTTGTCCGTCTTCTTCTTCGCCATGTTGCTCCCCTGTTCCTTGTGCCTTGCTGCGCGCACCCGCCCGGGGTGCGCCGCACGATTCTCCCTGGTTGCCATGTGTCGCAAGCGGACCGGTTGGCGCAACCGGCCTAACGCTTGCAGAACGAGACGATACTCTCCACGACCGCGTCCTGTTCCGGCGCGGTAAGCTCGGGGTAGATTGGAATGGCCAGCGTCTCCCGCGCCGCCCGTTCGCTGAGGGGCAGGTCGCCCTCGCGGTACCCGAGGTCGCTGAAACACGCCTGCCGATGCAGCGGAAGCGGGTAGTACACGGCGCTCCCGATGCCGGCGGCCGTCAGGTGCGCCTGCAGTGCGTCCCGTTCGGGACAATGCAGAACGAACTGGTTGTAGACGTGCCGCCCGGTCCGCTCGACCGGCAGGCGCACGCGTTCGGGATCCAGCCCCTTCTCGGCGAAGAGGGTGCGATACCGCTTCGCGTTGGCCCGGCGCCGTTCGGCCCATCCGTCCAGGTGCGGCAGCTTGACGCCGAGGACCGCCGCCTGAAGGGGGTCGAGACGGAAGTTGCCGCCCACCAGGGCGTGGTAGTACTTCGGCGACGCGCCGTGGGTGCGGAGACTCCGCATGCGGTCGGCCAGGGCGGCGTCCGCCGTCACCACCATGCCGGCGTCCCCCATCGCGCCCAGGTTCTTGGCCGGGAAGAAGCTGTAGATGCCGGCCGCGCCCACGGTCCCGGCGGGGCGTCCGTCCCAGGTGGCGCCGATGGCCTGGGCGGCGTCCTCAATGACGGGAATGCCACGCGCGCCGCAGGCATCCAGAATCGGACCCATCTCGGCGCACTGGCCGTACAGGTGGACGGGGATGACGGCGCGGGTGCGTTCGGTGATTGCACCGACGGCCTGTTCCGGCTCGAGGTTGCATGTTTCCGGATCGATGTCGACAAAGACCGGCCGCGCACCGAGGCGGCTTACCGCGCCGGCGGTGGCAAAGAACGTGTAGGTGCTGGTCACCACCTCGTCGCCGGGCCCGACGCCGAGCGCCATGAGCGCGACGAGCAGCGCATCGGTCCCGGAAGAGACGCCGATGGCATGGATGCCGCCCAACCGTTCCGAAACGACCTGCTCAAACGCGTCCACCTCCGGTCCGCCGATATACCGGCAGGACCGGGCCACGCGCAGCAGCGCGGCCTCCAACTCGTCGCCGAGCGCCTGGTACTGCCGGCTGAGATCCAGGAGCGGAACCTCCATGGTGTGCCATCCTCACAGGTGCGTCCGCGCCCGAGGCCGCCCCGGGAACTCCGTCCCGCGCGCTCTCGTCGGCAACGCGTTCAGCTGTCGTCTGTGGGCGACAGCGCGCCGTCCGTTTCGGTGTAGCCCTTTCCGCAGGCCGTGCAGGTGCGCTCCGGGCCGGGCTCGGGCAGACGGACGCCGCAGGCGCACATCCAGCCGTGCTGGCGCGCCGGATTGCCGTAGGCGAGCGCATAGGCCGGGATGTCCTTCGTCACCACCGAGCCCGCCCCGACAAAGGCGTACGGCCCGATCGTGTTGCCACAGACCACGGTGGCGTTGGCCCCGATGCTGGCGCCTCGGCCGACCCGCGTCTCCATGTATTCGTCTTTGCGGGAGACGTGGCTCCGCGGATTGATGACATTGGTAAAGACCATGCTCGGTCCGCAGAAGGTGTCGTCTTCCAGGACCACGCAGTCGTAGATCGAGACATTGTTCTGCACGCGGACCCGGTCGCCGAGCACCGCCTTGCCGCCCACGTTGACGTTCTGGCCGAGGACGCAGTCCCTGCCGATGACCGCGCCGGCCTGGACGTGGCAGAAATGCCAGATCTTCGTCCCTTCCCCGACGGAACACGGCTCGTCGACGTAACTGCTTTCGTGCACGAACACATCCGGGACATCGGTCATCGGTATGCTCTCCATCCGTCGCCATCGCGGTGCAATGGCGCAGCGGGAATCGCCTGGTAGGCGAGGCGGGACTCGAACCCGCACGGGCCTTCCGGCCCAAGGGATTTTAAGTCCCTTGCGTCTGCCGTTCCGCCACTCGCCCGGAAGCGGGCTAGTGTATGGAAGCGGGCCCGCCGATGCAATCCTCTACCCCGTCGGCCCGGGGCTCATTCCGTTCTCCATCTCCCTCTGGGAGAGGGCCGGGGAGAGGGCTTCGAACGGTGAAAAATCCCTCGCCCTGACCCTCTCCCGGAGGGAGAGGGGACTGTTTCCGAATCGGCACCGCCAAATTCAGAGCGAAATGGCAAGAATCAATGACCCTGCCCGTCGGCCCAAGCCTTCGTTGGCGGCCGCTTCACGGCACGGAAGCGACACCGGCCATGCAACGCTCAACCGCCGCATCCAGTGCCGATCGGCCATGCGCCCGTTCGACCTGGGCGCGGCCGGCCGCGCCGAGCGTCTGGCGCAGCCCCGGCTCCCGGGCCAGGCGCACCAGCGCACGCACGAGGTCCGCATCGGAGTGTCCAATCAGCGCCGAGGGCGGCTCGCCGCCGCCTTCCAGGTCCGTCAGCGCCCCCACCGCCGGCACCACCAGCGGCCGTCCGAGCGCCATCGTCTCCAGGGCGGCCCGGGCGGTCCCGTCCGACCCGGGGGTCATGAGCATGCCGATGTCGGCGGCGGCAAGCGCCTCGGGGTAGGCCTCTTCCGCCGGTGCATGCAACAAAACCGCTTCTTCGAGCCCGCGGACGCGGACGGCGTCGCGCATGCAGGCTTCTTCCGCAGCGCTGCCGCGGCCGAGCAACAGGCCGCGCAGGGCCGGCGCGTCCGACCGCGCCCCGCGGAGGATCTCCAGGAACCGCTCGTGACCCCGCCCCGCCTTCCACCGGGAGGGCAGCGCAACCAGGACCTCGTCGTCCCGGATTCCCAGATCCTCCCGGAGGCCGTGGCCGTGCAGGGCAGGGCGAAACCGCTCAACATCCACGATGCCGGGCAACAACCGCCCCTCACGCCTGGCCGTCTCCACCGACTCGCCGAGCGCGCGGAGCCCGGCCGGCGTGGTCGCGGCCCAGCGAATCCCCAGGCCCCGCGCCAGGCACCGGAGCGCCGTCGACGGGCGCCGGCCGGTGCCGTCGTGCCAGACCCGGACCACCGGCACACCGCACCGCGCGAGCCCCGCCAGGAGCATCTCGGGCGTCCGGTGCGTAAGAATGAGGTCGACCGTCTCGCCACGGACGACCGCACGCAGACGCTGCCGATCCGACGGCAGCCGCCAGATCTCCCCCCGCCGCGCAAAGGAGAGCCCGGTGCGAATCTCCATCCCGGCCGCG
>CAZKKD010000395.1:0-4138 GCA_964553265.1 uncultured Planctomycetales bacterium
TGATCCCGCCGTCGGCGATGATCGGCACGCCGCTGCCGGCGGCGGCCTCCGCGGCGGCGAAGACGGCGCTCATCTGCGGCATGCCGACGCCGCTGATCACCCGCGTCGTGCAGATGCTCCCCGGCCCGACGCCCACCTTCACCGCGTCGGCGCCGGCGTCGATGAGTTCCTTCACCGCCTCGCCGGTGGCGACGTTGCCGGCGATGACGTCCACCGCGTCGTGGGCGGCCTTGTAGCGCTTCAGCGCCTCGATGACGTTGCGCGAGTGCCCGTGCGCGGTGTCGACCACCAGCACGTCCACCCCCGCGGCGACGAGGCGGTCGACCCGCTCGTCGTCCTGCACGCCCACCGCCGCGCCCACGCGCAGGCGGCCGCGGTCGTCCTTGCAGGCGAGGGGGAACTGCTCCAGCTTGTGAATGTCCTTGATGGTGATGAGCCCGGCCAGGCGGTCCCCGTCGCGCACCAGCAGCAGTTTCTCCACCTTCTCGCGGTGGAGGATGTCGCGCGCCTCCTCCAGCGAGGTCTCCGGCGGCGCGGTGACGAGGCGGTCCTTGGTCATCACCGCCTCGATGGGGAGGTCCCCGTCGGGCTGGAAGCGGAGGTCCCGGCTGGTGAGGATGCCGACGAGGCGGTTCTCGTCCACCACGATCGGCACGCCGCTGATGTGGTGCTCGTCCATCAGGTCGCGCGCCCGGTCGACGGTGTCTTTCGGGCCGAGGGTGACCGGGTCGACGATGATGCCGTTTTCGCTGCGCTTGACCTTGTCCACCTCGCGCGCCTGGGCGTCGGCGGGCAGGTTCTTGTGGATGATGCCGATCCCGCCCTCCTGGGCGATGGCGATGGCGAGGCGCGACTCGGTGACGGTGTCCATTGCGGCGCTGGCGATGGGGATGCGCAGGCGCACCCGGCGCGAGAACTGGGTGGAGGTGTCCACCTGGCCGGGCACCACGTCGCTCCGGCTCGGGACGAGCAGCAGATCGTCAAACGTAAACCCGTCCCACATCTCCGGGATGGCCATGCGGGCGTCCTCCTCGTGGACCAGTGGCGAAGCGCTGACGCTTGCGGACTTCCCGCTCCCCGGCGGGAAAGCTCTGCAGCTTAGGCTTCCGGTGGGGGTTGTCAAGCGAAAGATCCGGCCCGCCCGCCGCGGGGGCGGGATCGCGGGGTTTTCCCCTTCCCCTGCGGGGCGAAACGCGCTACCATGCCCCGCTCGCCGCCGCCGGGGGCTTCCGGCCGCGGCGGTGGCCGACCACGACGGACGAACGGAGCGTTTTTCGAAGAAAGGGGAATCCGATGGCGAAACTCACCGTGCGCGATGCCGACGTCAAGGGGAAGAAGGTGCTGATGCGCGTGGACTTCAACGTCCCGGTCTCCGGCGGCAAGGTGGACGACGACACCCGCATCCAGGCGGCGCTGCCCAGCATCCGGCACATCCTCGACGCCGGCGGCAAGCTGATCCTCATGAGCCACCTCGGCCGCCCGAAGGGCGAGCGCAAGCCCGAGTTCACCCTCCAGCCCGCGGCCGACCGCCTCGGCGAGCTGCTCGGCAAGCCGGTCGCGCTCGCGCCCGACTGCGTGGGCGACGAGGCGAAGCGCATGGCCGACGCGCTCGGCGAGGGCGAGGTGCTGGTCCTCGAGAACGTCCGCTTCCACGCCGAGGAGGAGCTCCTCAACAAGTACGACAAGCAGGACGACGCCACCCGGGCGAAGATCGACGCCTTCGTCCAGGAGCTCGCCTCCCTCGGCGAGGTCTACGTCAACGACGCCTTCGGCACCGCCCACCGCGCGCACGCCAGCACCGAGGGCGTGACGAAGTACTTCGACAAGGCCTACGCCGGCTTCCTGATGGAGAAGGAGGTGCAGTACTTCGGCGACACGCTGGCCAACCCGGCCACGCCCTTCGTCGCCATCCTCGGCGGGGCGAAGGTGAGCGACAAGATCGGCGTCATCACCAACCTGCTCGACAAGGTCAACACCATCATCATCGGCGGCGCGATGGCCTACACCTTCCTCAAGGCCCAGGGCCAGCCCGTCGGCACCAGCCTCGTGGAGGAGGACAAGCTCGACCTCGCGAAGCAGATCCTCGCCGACGCGAAGGCGAAGAACGTCGACTTCCTCCTGCCGGTCGACCACGCGGTCGCGGCCGCGTTCGAGGCCGAGGAGCCGGACGCCGTCGTCGAGGCCATCCCCGACGGCCAGATGGGCCTCGACATCGGCCCGAAGACCATCGAGGCCTACAAGGCGGCGGTCGCGAAGGCGAAGACCGTGGTCTGGAACGGCCCGATGGGCGTCTTCGAGAAGGCGGCGTTCGCCAAGGGCACCTTCGCCATCGCCGAGGCGGTGGCGGCCACCGACTGCGTCAGCATCATCGGCGGCGGCGACTCGGTGAGCGCGGTCAACAAGTCCGGCCTCGCCGGGAAGATGACCCACATCTCCACCGGCGGCGGCGCAAGCCTGGAGTACCTCGAGGGCAAGACCCTCCCCGGCGTCGCCGCCCTCACCGAGAAGTAGGCGGCACGCACCCGGCAGCCCGCGCCGGGCAGCCCACACCGGGCCGTCACCATGGGCCAACCAACCCCACGGGGCGGCCGGAGTCCTTCCGGCCGCCCCGATTCGGTTCCGCCCCCAAAACGCTTGGCAAGACTGTTAGGCTGTTAGGCTGTTAGGCTGTAGGCTGTTAGGCTGTTAGGCTGTTAGCCTGAAGCCTGAAGCCTGCTCTTCGCTCGTCTTCATGTCCTTCGTGCTCTTCGTGGTGCGTCTCTATCTCTGTCCCATCCGTGTACATCCGTGTCTTCCGGTTGCGCTTCCGTCGCCGGTCGGCCGCCGGGCGTCAGTCGTCAGTCGTCGCCGCCGCCGAGGAGGCCGAGGCGGATGGCCCAGTAGAGGAGCTGGGCGAGCGCGGCGATGGCGGCGGCGATGTAGGTCATGGCCGCGGCGTTGAGAACGGCGTTGACGCCGCGGATCTCCTGGTCGCTGGCGAGGACGCCGTTCCGTTGCAGGGCCGCCTTGGCCCGGCCGGAGGCGTTGAACTCCACCGGCAGCGTGATGAGCTGGAAGACCACGGTCGCGCCGAAGAGCACCACCCCGATCTGCGCCACGGTCTGGCCCAGGCCGCCGCTGCCCATGTAGAGCAGGATGAAGCCGAGGAAGATGATGGGCCAGGCAAGGTGGCCGCCGATGCTCGCGACCGGGACGATGGCGTTCCGGAGCGAGAGCGGCACATAGTGGTGCGCGTGCTGGAGCGCGTGGCCGGCCTCGTGGCAGGCGATGCCGACCGCGGCGACGCTCTGGCCCCGGTAGACGTCGGGGCTGAGCCGCAGCACCTTTTCGCGCGGATCGTAGTGATCGGAGAGCCAGCCCTGCGTCACCTCGATCCGGCAGTCGGTCACGCCTTCGCGCTGGAGCATTTCCCGCGCCGCATCCGCGCCGGACAGCCCGCGCCCGTTCAGCACCCGGCTCCATTTCTTGTACGCCCCCTTCACCCACAGTTGCGCCAACAGCGCCAGCAGGATGGTGGGGCCGATCAGCATCCAGTACAACGGATCAAAGAGTTGATAGAACATCATGGTCCGGGTCTCCTCATCATCAGGCAGTCACGGGCATCACCGTTCCCTGCCGCTGCGTTTCGATCTCCGCCCGTCTGCGTCCTTCGCTCTTTTGCTCTCCGCGGGGTGGCGCGGATTGCTCGCAATCCGTGCGCCGAAGGCGATCAAGGTGCACCGCACCTCTTGCTCCAACCCGGCGCGCCCCTCTTCACCTTCCATTGCTTCGCAACACGGATTGCGAGTGTACAGTCCGGGGAGATACGAGCAATCCGCGGGTGGCATGGATTGCTCGCAATCCATGCGCCGAAGGCGATCAAGGTGCACCGCACCCGTTACTCCATCCCGGCGCGCTGCTCCTCACCTTCCCTTGCTTCGCAACACGGATTGCGAGCAATCCGTGCTACCCTCTTCAACGTTGCCCACTTTTCATCTGCGTTCTTCGCTGTTTGCGGTTCCGTTTCCATCCCTCGTCTTCGTATCCTTCGCGCTCTTCGTGGTGCGTCTCTATCTCTGTCCCATCCGTGTCTATCCGTGTCCTGTGGTTGCTCCCGCAGTCGCCCCAGCGGTTGCGCCTGGGAGCGTGCCGACGCCCC
>CAZKKD010000396.1:0-4134 GCA_964553265.1 uncultured Planctomycetales bacterium
GATCTGCTCGACCCCCTCCTCGTCGCGGGCATTGTCGAGGATGAGCTGGCGGGCCTTTTCGGCGGCGCGGTCGAGCACGTCCTCCAGGAAGACGATGTGGCCCCGGCGGGTCGAGCCGGTCACCCGGCCGCCAGTCCCCGGCACCGCCTCCTCGAAGACCCCTTCGCCGAAGCTCAGCATGCCGAACTTGACGTGCTCGCAGCGCTCCGCCCAGTCGCGGCCCAGCTTCTCCAGAACGCGGAAGACCTGCCGGAAATGCAGCTCCTGCTGGTTGGCCACCACGTAGAGGCATTTCGCGAATTGCCAGCGCTCGTAGCGGTAGGCGGCGGCGGCCAGGTCGCGGGTGGCATAGAGAGTGCTGCCGTCGCGCTTGCGCAGCAGGCACGGCGGCATGCCGTCGTCCTCCAGCGGCACCACCAGCGCCCCTTCGCTCTCCGTGGCCAGGCCGGCGGCGGTGAGTTCGTCGATGATCGCCGCCATCTTGTCGTTGAAGTAGCTCTCGCCGATGTAGTGGTCGAACTCGACGCCCAGACGGGCGTAGAGCTGCTTGAAGCTCTTCAGCGACTCCGCGCAGAAGAGCTCCCACAGGCGCACCGCCTCGGGGTCGCCCTCCTCCAGCTTGACGAACCAGGCCTTGGCCTCGTCGGCCAGACCCTCCTCGCCCTCGGCATCCTTGTGAAACTGGATGTACATGGCCAGGAGGTTGTGAATGTCCACCTCCTGGTCGGGGCGGGCGGCTTCGTGGCGCTTGTAGCTGACCATGAGCTGTCCGAAGTTGGTGCCCCAGTCGCCGAGGTGGTTGACCCGCTCGACCGTGTAGCCGCGGAAGGCGTAAAGCCGCGCCAGCGCCGCGCCGAGAATGGTGCTGCGAATGTGGTGGATGGCCAGCGGCTTGGCGATGTTGGGGCTGGAGAAGTCGACGACCACGGTCCGCCCCTCCCCCTCGCGCCCGCTGCCGAAGGGAGCGTCGGCCTCGCGGACGGCGCGAAGGGTACCGCCGATGAGCTCGGCCGCGTCGATGGTGAAGTTGAGGTACGGCCCGGCGGCCTTGACCGCACGGAAGCCCGCCGGCACGCCCACCGCGTCGGCGAGCTCCTGCGCAATCTGCGCGGGGTTGCGCTTCATCGTCTTCGCCAGCGGAAAGCACGGCATCCCGAGGTCGCCCATCGTCGGGTCGGGCGGGGTCTGGAAGAGGTCGGCAAGCGCGGCCGGGTCCATCCCGGCGTGGGGGGCGACCGCTTCGGCCGCGAGCAGGCGGTAGTCCTTCATCGGGGTCCTCGCATACGGGCCCGCAGCGGGCCGGAAACGACACCGGCGACGCCTTCCGCGCCGCCGAACCCGCCCCACCATACGCCGCCGGCCCCGCCTGTCAAGGCGACGGGCCGCCCGCGCACCCGGGCAACGCTACTGCCTTCTCCCTCTCCCGGAGGGAGAGGGCCGGGGTGAGGGCTCCCGGACGGTGAAAATTCCCTCACCCTGACCCTCTCCCGGAGGGAGAGGGGACCTTTTGTCGAATCGACGCCGCCAGGTGCAGAACGAACCGGCAGGAACCGAATGCGCCCGCGTGTTCGGGTTAGGGGCTGGACAGGCCGGGGCGTTTGCGGTTGAATGGTGCGTTCCATGGCAGACGCGGGCCGGGTGCGGACGCAAGCCCCGGTCGACAAACGGAACCGACAGACAGGAGATGCACCCATGGCGGACTTCGGCAAGAACGTAACCGGCCCCGAGCGCGAACAACTGGCGGCCGACACCATCCGCGTCCTCTCGGCGGAGGCCGTGCAGGCGGCGAAGAGCGGGCACCCCGGCCTGCCCCTCGGCGCGGCCGACCTGGCGCACGTGCTCTGGACCCGGCACCTGCGGGTCGACCCCACCGACCCGGACTGGATCGACCGCGACCGCTTTGTCCTTTCGGCGGGCCACGGGTCGATGCTCCTCTACTCGCTTCTGCATCTCTCGGGCTTCGACCTGCCCCTGGACGAACTCCGCGCCTTCCGCCAGTGGGAGAGCCGCACCGCCGGGCACCCGGAGTACGGCCACACCGAGGGCGTGGACATGACGGCCGGGCCCCTGGGCGCCGGCTTTGCCACCGCGGTGGGGATGGCGCTCGGCGAGCGGATGCTGGCCGCGCGCTTCAACCAGAAAAACCACACCGTCATCGACCACCACACCTATGTCCTTTCCGGCGACGGCTGCATGATGGAAGGCGTCACCAGCGAGGCCGCCAGCCTGGCCGGGCACCTGAAGCTCGGCAAGCTCATCTGCTTCTACGACGACAACGAGATCAGCATCGAGGGCGGCACCGACCTCGCCTTCACCGAAAACGTCAACGCCCGCTTCGAAGCCTACGGCTGGCACGTCCTCGACATCGACGGGCACGACCACGCAGCGGTCGACCAGGCCATCCAGGCCGCCAAGGCGGAGACCGAACGCCCCAGCATCATCGTCTGCCACACCACCATCGGCCACGGCGCCCCCAACAAGGCCGGCCAGCACAAGGTCCACGGCGAGCCGCTGGGCGACGACGAGGTCCGCGCCATGAAGCAGAACTTCGGCTGGCCGGACGAGGCCTTCTTTGTGCCCGAGGCCACCCGCGCACTCTGGGACGAGCGCCGCGAGCAGTGGAAAGGCGTGCGCGCGGAGTGGAACGCCCGCCTGGAGGCGTTCCGCCAGGCGAAGAGCGGCCTCGCGAAGCAGTTCGACAAGGCCGTGGCCGGCGAGCTGCCCCGCAACATCCGCAAGGCGGTCGCCCCCTTCGAGGTCGGCAAGGCCGTGGCCACCCGCTCGAGCGGCGGCGAGGTGCTCAACCAGGTCGCGGCCAGGCTGCCCGAGCTCGTCGGCGGGTCGGCCGACCTCGCCCCCAGCACGAAGACGGAGCTGAAGGAGAGCGGTTTCGTGACGCCCGGCGACTACGCGGGCCGCAACATCCACTTCGGCGTCCGCGAGCACGCGATGGGGTCGATGGCCAACGGACTGGCGCTGCACGGCGGGTTCGTCCCGTTCTGCGCCACCTTCATGGTCTTCGCCGACTACATGCGCCCGCCCATCCGCCTCGCCGCGCTCATGAACCAGGGCACGATCTTCTACTTCACCCACGACAGCATCTTCGTCGGTGAAGACGGCCCGACGCACCAGCCGGTGGAGCAGCTCGCCAGCCTGCGGGCCATCCCGCACCTCCACGTCATGCGCCCCTGCGACGCGGAAGAGACGGCCGAATGCATTGCCATGGCGATCGAGCGGCGCGACGGCCCCACCGCGCTCAGCCTCACCCGGCAGAATCTGCCGACCCTCGACCGCGAGGTGGTCGCCCCGGTCAAGAACGCCCGCAAGGGCGCCTATATCCTGAAGGAAGCCCCGGGCGGCAAGCCCGACCTCATCCTCCTCGCCAGCGGCAGCGAGGTGCACCTGGCGCTGGAGGCCTACGATCTCCTGGTCGAGCTCGGCCGCCAGCCGCGCGTGGTGAGCGTGCCCTGCATGGAGGTCTTTGAAGAGCAGGCCGACAGCTACAAGCGCCGCCTCCTCCCGACCCGGGTAAAGGCCCGCGCCGCCATCGAGGCCAGCCTCGATGCGCACTGGGACCGCTACCTCGGCCCGAAGGGGATCAAGGTGGGGATGAACGGCTTCGGCGCCTCCGCCCCGGCCGAGCGGCTGGCCGAGGAGTTCGGCTTCACCGCCTCCGCCGTGGTGGCCCGCCTCCGCGAAGCCGGCCTGGTGGAGTAACCTCACCGAAAACAACAAGATGTGACCGCGACAGACGACACCGGACAACTACGCAGCGGCCTCCCTCTCGTCACGAGCAGGGAGGCCGCTGTTTTGGGAAGCGATGACGTGCAGGCCCGGTCGCGCAGGGGCGGTCAGTTGCGGAACGACTGGAGCGGCGCGGGGATGCGTCCGCCGTGGCGGACAAACGCGGCGGACCCGCCCGCGGCGCGGATCGGCATCACCGGGCTCGACCCGAAGAGCCCCCCGAAGTGCGCCCACTCCCCGGCGGCCTTGCCCGGGACGGGGACGAGGCGGGGGGCCGTGGTCTTCCCGTCGCTGACCCCCGTCCCCCCCCCGCCCGCCATGAGCGCGCCCCGCCTCCCCGCGGCGGTCTCGCCCGGCCCCCCCGCCCGCCGCCGTCCCGCCGGCCCCACC
>CAZKKD010000397.1:0-4131 GCA_964553265.1 uncultured Planctomycetales bacterium
GGGATCGATGGGGAGCGGACCCGGGATGCGGCCGTCCTCGGGGGCGAAGACCTCGGCGCCGCGCTCGCGCCGGAGCGTCCCGACAAACCGGCGCGTGCGGCGCTCCAGCACCTGCTTCACCACCCCGTAGCGGCGATGGTCGCGGCCGCGGGCGCGGCGCTCGAGCCGGACGGCCACGCGGTCGCCGTGGAAGGCGTCGCCCAGCTCGTCGGCGGGGATGAAGATGTCCTCCAGTTTCGCGTCGTCCGGCAGGACGAAGCCGAAGCCGCGCTGCGTCACCTGCAGCGTGCCGGTGATGAGGCCGGCCCGCTTGGGCAGGGCGATGCGCCCGCCCTTGAGCCGGGCAATGCGGCCGCCCTCCTCCAGGGTCTGCAGGACGCGCCGGAAGTGTTTGTATTCCTTGGACGGCACGTCGAGGGCGCGGGCGAGATCTTTCGCCTTTTTCGGCTGATAGCCTTCCGCGCCGAGGTGGGCGAGGATCCGTTCTTCGTCGAAGGGCATGCTGTGCTCCTTGTGCGGAATTCCCGAAGCGGCCCGCTCCGCACCGCACGTGCGGGAGCCGTCCTTCCAGCCGGGAAGGACGCCCCCATGCTACGGCAATCCGGCGCAGGAATCAACCGATCCGCACCGAGCGAACGCTATTCGCGGAACTGGTCGGAGACGCGGACGAGGTCGGCGTCGGACGGATCGAGGCTGGCGTTCTGCTCGATGCTGCTGCCGCGCTTGCCCCGGGAGGCGGTGGCGGCGTTGTCGCGGCGGGTGGAGCGGAAGGCGTGCCAGCGCGCGACGCCGTCCCCGTCGCGGGCCCGGCGGATGTAGAGCCGCTCGGGCGCGGCGTAGAGGGCGTTCTCGTCGGTGCCCTGGAAAAAGTCGAGCTCCTCGCAGCGGCAGGCCTCGACCATGTCGTGGAGCGCGCGGATGTTGTAGCGGGCGCTCAGCTCGCGCCCGGCGACGGCGTGGTGGGTCTGGGCGCGGTCGATCTCCTCGGCCAGGAGCACCGGCAGGCGCTTGCCGGTGGCGGCGTGCGCGGACATGAGCGAGTGGATCACCCCGACGTAGGTGGCGAGGTAGTGGATGCCGAGCTCCTCGTCGTTGGCGAGGTCCGTCGCGGTCCGCCCCATCAGGCGCATGCTGTAGCGCACCGTGTCGAGGGCGGCCTGGACGCCGTCGTCGGCCGGGTCGGGCGGGGCCATCTGCTGCTCCAGGCGGTCGGCCGAGACCGCGGCCAGGCGGCGGCAATCCTCCTTGTAGGCGACGAGAAAGCGGTCGCGCAGCTCCCGCTCCTTCGGGTCCTCGGGGTTGAAGCGGCGCTGCTGCAGGAGGTTGCGGAGGTCGTTGTCCTTGAGGAACTGGACGCCGTAGTGCCGCCCGTAGATGCCGACGAGCACCGGCATCAGCTGCTCGCGCAACCGGTCGCCCAGGTCGGAACTGCCGAAGCAGGCGCAGGCCTGCACCGCCGCGGCGAGGCGGTGGGCGTTCCCCACGAAGCGCTCCATCCCCCGCTTGCGCAGGTGAAGCGCCAGCCGGTAGAACGAGGGGATGCGGAGGACCTCCGCACCGTTGTAGGCGAAGCACCTGCGCACGCGGTCGCCGGAGATGCGCATGAGGTGGAGCGTGTCGCCCACGGCCGCGTCGGTCTCGGCCATCAGCTCCTCGAGGCGGGCGTAGCGGTCGCGCGGCTTGTCGCGGTAGAGCCCCGGCATGGTGGCGGGCAGCGGGCTGTCGCGGCGGACGTCCTGGTTGTGGACGAAGAGCCGGTACTCGGCCTTCGGCATGCGGTAGAACAGCTTGCGCAGGAAGCTCACCGGATTCCCCCACCCTCGGCCGCGCAGCGCGCCCGGCCCACCCGCACTATACCGAACGCAACGGCCCGGTGCAAGCCGTCCGCCGCATGCCCGCACCGGCAACGGCCGGCCGGACCGCCAGGCGCTTGACTTCCGGTCAAAGTTGCCGGACAATGATCCGCGTGGGCCGACGCAGCCGGGGCGGCCCATATCCCGAACGCCCCAAACCCGTTGCGGTTGCGGAGAGAAGCGCATGGAGCGGGACCGTTACGCATCCGCCGCCGACGGGGCGCACGCCGTTCCGTCGCACCCGTTCCCGCCGCCCCCGGCGCAGCGGGCACGCCTCTACGCGGAGGCCGCCGCCGGCGCGGACGACGCGCTGGAGGAGGCCGAGGCCCGGCTGGCCTGCTACGCGGCGCACATCGAGCGGCTCGAGGCCGAACGCATCGACTTCCTCAGCCTGCAGGCCGACCTGGAGGCGCTCCGCACCGCCAACCGGGACCTCCACGCCGAGATCCGGACCCGCGCCGCCGAGAGCGAACGCCTGCACGAAACGCTGGCCCGCCAGGAAGCCGACGCCCGCGCCCGGGCGCGCACCTACGAGGAACGCATCGACACGCTCGAAGCCGCCGAAGCGGAAACGCACCGCCTGCGCCGGGAGGTGGAGGCCCGCGACGAAGAACTGGCCGCGCTCCGCCGGCAGGCCGACGAGCTCGCCGCCCTGCAGACCCGCCTCGAACACGAGGCCGAACGGACGCGCGCCCTCGCCGCCGAACGCAACGACGCGCTCGACCACGTCAAGGAACTGGAGGCCGCCCGCCACGAGGACGCCCGCGGCCTTGCCGGCGCGCGCCGGCGCCTGGTGCAGCTCGAGGAGCAGCTCCACGGCCTCGCGGTCGAACGCGACGAAGGCCGCCAGGCGCTCGACGCACTGCAGGTCCTGCGCGACCGGGAGACGAGCCAGCTTCGCTACGACCTCCAGGCCGCCCGCATGCGCATCGCCGCGCTGGAGGAGGAAGCACGCCCCCTGGCCGACGCGCGCGACCGCCTGGTCGAACGGGACGAACGCATCCGCACCCTCGAGGCCGAACGGGAGGAGCTCCGGCCCCGGCTGGCGAACCACGACCTTCTGCAGCGGCGGGTGGAGGACCTCCAGCAGGCGCTTCTGGAGGCCCGCGAACAGGGCGACGCCCACCGCCTGGCCGAGGCCGCCGCCCGGCGGGAAGTGCAGCGCCTCACCGAAACCGAGGCCGCCGCCCGGCAGCGCCGGCTCGACACCGAGGAGCGCCTGGCCCAGCTCCAGCAGGAGGCCGACGCCGACGTCCGCGCCCGCGCCGCCCTGGAAGCCGAGGCCGAAGAGGCCCGCCAGGCCCTCGACGCACAGCGCCAGCGCCTCCACGCCGCCGAGGAAGCCCACCGGCAGGATGCCGCGCGCTTCGCGTCGCTCCGCACCGAGGCGGAAGGCATCATCGCCGCCTGCGAGGAGCGGATCCGCGCGCTGGAGACCGAACGCGACGCCGCCCGCGCCGACGCGGACCGCAACACCGCCGCCGCCGAACGCCTCCGCACCGAGAACGCGGCCCTCCGCGACGACATCGCCACCACGCAGGCGACACTGCGCGACCTGCAGGCCACCGTCGAGGACCTCCGCATCACCGACGGCGAGATCGACGATGCCCAGCGGCGCCTGGTCGCCGCCGACGCCCGCATCCGGGAGCTGGAAGCCGAACGCGACCGGGCCCGCGCCGACGCCGCGGCCGCCGCCGAAGGGCGGGACCGGCTCCAGGCCGACGCCGACGCCCGCGCGGCGGAGGACGCCCCGCTCCGGCAGGAATGCGAAACGCTCCGCGGGGAGCTCCTCCGCCAGACCGAAGCGACCGACGCGCTCCGTGCCGCGCTCAACCAGCGCAACGCCGAGCGCGACCAGGCCCGCACCGAACTCGAGGCGGCCCGGCGGGAATGCGACGCGCTCAAGACCACCGCGAACGCCGACCGCCGGCAACTGGCCGACCAGGAGCGGCAGATCCGCGCCCTGCAGGACAAGGCGGCGGAGGCCCGGCGCCGTGCCGACCGCGGCGAAGCGCTGGAGGCGACCAACGCCGACCTCCGGAAGGAACTGGACGCCCTGCGCGCCGCCGCCGCCGCCGCCCCGGCCCCGCCGGCATCCGCCGATGCGCCCGCCGCCGGCGCTGCCGCCCCCGCCCCGGACAGCCCCGACGACCCGGCCCCGCCCCGCGCCGAAAACCCGCGCCTGCGCCCCGCGACGGATGCGCCTCGCGAAACGATGCCCGACCTCCGCCCGCCGGCCGAGGCCCTCCGCGCCGCCCCCCCCCCCCCCGCCGCCCAC
>CAZKKD010000398.1:0-4101 GCA_964553265.1 uncultured Planctomycetales bacterium
GAGTTCCTGCCCCACGACGCGGCTGGCCAGACGTCGAGGGCGAATCAGTGGAAGGTCTCGCCCCCGCAGATCAAGGCGCTGGTCGAGAGCCTCCACGAGTTCAACCCCATGCTCGGCCACCGCGGCTGCCGCATCGGCATCACCTACCGCGAAGTGCCCGAAATGCAGGTGCGCGCCATTGTCGAGGCCGCGGTGAAGGTCAAGGGCTCGAAGCCCGAGATCATGATCCCCCTCATCGGCCACGTCCGCGAGCTCGCCAACCAGAAGGCCATCGTCGAAGAGGTCATCGCGGCGGTGAAGAAGGAGAAGAAGGCGAAGAAGCTCGACGTGCTCATCGGGACGATGATCGAGGTCCCGCGCGCCGCCATGACGGCGGAGGAGGTCGCGGAAGAGGCCGAGTTCTTCAGCTTCGGCACCAACGACCTGACGCAGATGGGCTGCGGCTTCTCGCGCGACGACGCCGGCAAGTTCCTCGGCGAGTACGTCGAGCGCGGCATCTACGACTACGATCCCTTCCAGGTCCTCGACCAGGACGGCGTCGGCCGGCTGGTGGAGGCCGCGGTCAAGGGCGGTCGCAAGACCCGCAAGAACATCAAGCTCGGCATCTGTGGCGAACACGGCGGCGAGCCGCGCTCGGTGGAGTTCTGCCACCGGGTGGGCCTGAACTACGTCAGCTGCTCGCCCTTCCGTGTGCCGATCGCGCGTCTCGCGGCGGCCCAGGCGGCGCTGCGCTAGTCGCCCGCACCAAAGTACAGGCAACACCCACGCCCGTCCGGCTTCGCGCCGGGCGGGCGTTTTTTTGTGCCGGAAGGAGGGGCCGCGTTCGGAAAGGGGGGCCTTCGGATCGGACGGCGCCGCGCCGGGGCGGCCTGTCGCGCACGCCGGGCCGGCGCCGGCAGGCACGGTCGGCTTCCGCGGGGGGCGGTTGCGGGGCGGTTGCGGGGCGGATCGGGCCGGGGCGGTCCGGGTCAGCCGAAGGGCCACCACCAGCGTTTCGGTTCGGGCTCTTCGGCGCGGAGGGCTTCGTTGCGGCTGTCGCAGAGCACCATGACGCGCTCGGCGTTCAGCAGGTCGAAGGCGCGGTCGAGGTCGTCGGAGAGGTGGCACGCGGCGATGACGGCCTTGCGCGCCTGGCGGAGTTCGTCCGCGAAGTGCAGCAGCATCCCCAGCGCGGCGCTGGAGATGTGCTCCACCCGGTCGAAGTCCAGCACCACCCGGTCCACCGTCAGGCGTTCCTGCAGGATGTCGAGTTCGCGGCGCAGCGCATCCTGCACCTGGTGCGACCGGAGGTCCGGTTCGCGGAAGCTGACGATGGCCCACTTGCCCCGTCGGTCCACCTCGATCTCGAGCGCTTCCCACGGGTGGTCGGGAAGCATGGGGGCGGCTTGCTGCGGCATGATGTCTCCTCCTGGGGCGCGGTCTTCCCTACCTCTATTGTCGGCATTTCGCGGCCGGCCCTTCAGGATGCCGTTGAAATGCGTGCGCCCGGATGGAAAGAAACGAGACAGGCCCGGCGTCCCGGACAGAGCGCTCCGATCCGGAGGCCTCCGGCCGGACGGCCGCAGACCGCCCACCGGAAGCATCGTCCCGACTGCCCCCGTTATGGCCGGTGGAGTTGCGAACAGCGCTGCCGGGCCGGGCCGGGCGGGTCGTGATTGCCTTCACGGCGCTGCGGCAATCTCCGGCAGGGCGTGGAGCGCGTCGGGCACGCGCCACTGGTCGATGGGGTCCGGTGTGCCGAGGTGGCCGCCCTGTGCCCATGCGCTGACGATGCGCAGGTGCCGCGCGTTCCGGTCGAGGACCGCCTGCAGATGGGGTGCGTTCCAGCCGGCTTCCAGTTCCTCCGCCAGCGCGGCGGCGACCGCCGGCTCCGCGGCGAGGCGGTCGTCCATCTCCTCCGGGTCGGCTGTGATGTCGAAAAGCTGGTCCGGCGCCGCGGCGTCGAGATAGCGGATCAGCTTCCAGCGCCCCTTGCGGATCATCCGGCCGGGGACCGTCGCTTCGTCCTGGTGATGGACCCATTCGCTCAGCACCGCGCGCTCCGGGTCGTCGGTTCCGTCGCGGAGGTCGTCGACGAGGCTCCGGCCGTCCGGGTCGGGCGGGGTCTCCGCCCCCCCGAACGCGGCGAGGGTCGGCCCGATGTCGAGGAGGGTGGTCGCCCCTTCCAGGCGCCCGCCGGCCCGCACGGTCGCCCCCTCGAAGAGGAGCGGCACCCGCGTCGAGCCGTCGTAAAAGGTCTGCTTCCCGAAGACGCCGTGCTCGCCGCAGGTGTCGCCGTGGTCGGAGCTGTAGACGAACACCCCCGGCCGGCCCGTGCGGTCCAGGCGATCCTGCCAGGCGTCGCGCACCTGCCCCACCTGCCGGTCGATGAGCGCGATCATGCCGTAGTAGGCGGCGCGCGCGGCCAGGAGGGCCTCCTCGTCGACCGGCTGGGCGCTGCCGTCGATGGGGCTGCGGCGGTCGCGCTGGCGCTTGCCGTCGACGATGGGGTTCGGGTCCGGCGTCTCCGGGGTCCAGCTCGCCGGCGCGGTCACCCGCTCCCGGTAGTGCCGGTAGAGGTCCGGCGGGGCCACGTACGGGAAGTGCGGGCCGTAGGTGCCCACCACGATGCACTGCGGCCTGTCGTGATCCTGCCGCAGGTACGCCAGCGCCGCCTCGATCACCTCCCGGTCGTAGCCCAGGACCGGCGAGTCGCCGCCGCCGAGGACGTCCATGCAGCCGTTCATCCCGTAGCCGAAGGGCCCGCCGTTGGGGATGCCGCCGGTGTCGACCGCGGTGATGTCGCCGAAGACGCGCCGGGTGAAGCCGTGGCGCTGGTCCGGGCCCTTGAAGTGCATCCGCCCGACCAGCACCGTCTCGTAGCCCGCCAGCGCCAGCGTGTGCAGAAACGTCGCCCGGTCGCTGCGCAGGTGCTGCCCGTTGGAAAAGATGCCCGTCCGCGACGGAAGCTGCCCCGAGAGGAGCGCCGAGCGCGCCGGCACGCAGAGCGGGCAGGGCGTGTACGCGTTCGCGCAGACCGTCCCCTCCGCGGCCAGCCGATCCAGGTTCGGCGTCTCCACGACAGGGTCGCCGGCATACCCGGCCTTCCGTCCGTCATGCTGATCGCTGAAGAAGAAGAGCAGGTCCGGCTGCGAAGCGTCGGCGGGCATGGCGTATCCTTCCAAGAAAGGGGCCGGGACTTCGGCGTATTCAGTCGTAGACGCGGCCGGCGCGGTAGTCGTTCCAGACGTTCTCGAACCAGAAGGTCTCGTCCGGGATGGGCCGGACGGGGACGCGCGTCGTCTGCGGGGCGAGGTCCGCGTCCAGGCGCACCTCGCAGATCGACTCGCCGAGGGCGGGGTCGTCCGGACGCATGCGCCACTCCGGCGGCAGCGCTTCGTGGAGCGGCTCGCCCTCGTCGTCCAGCACCAGCGCCGACCCGCGCGAGCCGCCGCCGCCGTCCAGGTATTCGCCCAGCGCCGCCAGGTAGGCCACCGACGCGACCGCGAGGTGGTAGTTCTCGAAGGCCTCGCACAGGCCGCCGCCCGCGCCGCCCTCGGCCCGGAGGCGCGCCAGGAGCGCCGTCGCCTCCGGCAGCGCCGCCGCCACCGCCGGGGCGGTGCGGATGTGCCCGGCCGCGCGCGTCATGCGCGTCTGGATCTCGGTCCGGAGGGCCCCGCCGTCGCCGGGCGCGGTGGCGAAGCGTTCCAGCCGCTCGGCGAAGGCGTCCAGGTCGTCCCCCGCCGCGCGCAGGAACGCCTCCGGGTCCGGCGCCTCGACCCCGCGGGCGGCGATGTGCTGCGCCGCGCGCAGGCTGCCGCACTGGCCGCTGTTGAGTGCGCTTCCGCCGGGACGGTACACCCCGTGCGAGCCGTTCACCTCGCCGACGGGGTAGAGCCCCGGCAGCGGGCTCTGCCACCAGCAGTCCCCCACCAGCCCCCCGTTGGTGTGCTGCGCGCAGACGGCAATCTCCAGCCGCTCGCGCGTCAGGTCGATCCCGTGATCGGCGTACAGGTCGATGGCGGGCTGGTTCATGTGGGCCAGGCGTTCGAGGGGCAGCGCCTGCGTCGCGCCGCTCTTCTCCAGGTACTCGCGCGTCTCCGCTCCGTAGTCGGCGAGGTC
>CAZKKD010000399.1:0-4084 GCA_964553265.1 uncultured Planctomycetales bacterium
GGCCCGGAGGGGGAGGGAGGTGGTGGCCGCGCGGCGGCGCGCTGTTAGGGACGCGTCCTAAGGGCACTACGGGTCCGTGAGGCGGTGGCACGGCCAGCTTGGCCGTGAAATCATGGGCTGGAAGCACATGCCGCGGCGCACCGGTGGTCTTAACTGAACCGTATTGGTCCCAAGAGCGCAACGGCGAGAGCTGAATCTCCCTGCGAACCCGGGACAACGGATTGCCGCGGCGCCCCCGGATCGGTAAGCTTGACGCTTCGACAGATCTTCCTCCCGGAGCGACCGCGCCCCGGGCTCCGCGGACCCTGGACGCGAAAGCGACCCGGCCGGTGCTCTTCAACTCGCTCGCCTTCGCCATCTTCCTGCCGGTGGTCTACGTGCTCTACTGGGCGCTGGGGCCGCGCCGTATCCGCGCGCAGAACGGGCTCCTGCTCATCGCGAGCTACGTTTTTTACGGCTGGTGGGACTGGCGGTTCCTGGGGCTCATCGTCCTGAGCAGCCTGGTGGACTACCTGGTGGGGCTTCGCCTGGACCGCACCCCGGCGGGCCGGACGCGGCGGGCGCTCCTGGGGGTGAGCCTGGCGGCCAACCTGGGGGTGCTGGGGCTCTTCAAGTATTTCGACTTCTTCATCGCGAGCGCGGGCGAGGTGCTGCAGGCCTTCGGGATGGAGGCCAACCTGCCGTCCCTGCGCGTCATCCTGCCGGTGGGCATCAGCTTCTACACCTTTCAGACGCTCCGCTACACCATCGACGTCTACCGCCGGCGCGTGGCCCCGACGCACGACCCGGTGGCGTTCTTCGCCTTCGTCAGCTTCTTCCCGCAGCTCGTCGCCGGCCCCATCGAGCGGGCGCGCCACCTCCTGCCGCAGTTCCAGCGGCCGAGACGCTTCGACGCGGCGGCCGCGCGGGACGGGCTGCGCCAGATGCTGTGGGGCTTCTTCAAGAAGGTGGTGGTGGCCGACAACCTGGCCGGAACGGTGGACCGCATCTTCGCCCACTACGCCGACCTCGGCAGCGCGCACCTGCTGGTGGGGGTCTTCTTCTTCGCCATCCAGATCTACGCCGACTTCTCCGGCTACTCCGACATCGCCATCGGGACGGCGCGGCTCTTCGGCTTCGACCTGATGCGCAACTTCGCCACCCCGTACTTCAGCCGCAACATCGGGGAGTTCTGGCAGCGCTGGCACATCTCGCTCTCGACCTGGTTCCGCGACTACGTCTACATCCCGCTCGGGGGCAACCGGGTCGGACCGTGGCGGCACCTGGGGAATGTGCTGGTGACGTTCACGCTGAGCGGGCTCTGGCACGGGGCGAACTGGACCTTCCTCATCTGGGGGTTCCTCCACGGGCTGTACTACGTGCCGCTGATGCTGCTCGGACGGCACAAGGCGCCGGACGCCGCCCCCGCGGCGGAGCGCCTCCTGCCCCGGCCGGGCGAAGCGTGCGCGATGCTGGCCACGTTCCTGGCCGTGCTGGTGGCGTGGGTCTTTTTCCGCGCCGAATCGGTGGGACAGGCGATCGGTTACCTGGCGCGGCTCACGGGGGGCGACTGGTCCACCAGCGGCCTGGCCGGCTACCGGACGCATCTCGCGTTCGTCGGGGTGCTGCTCGTCGTGGAGTGGCTGCAGCGCGCGCGCCCGCACGGGCTGGACGTGGCGCGCTGGCCGTGGGTGGCGCGCAGGGGCGCCTACTATGCCGTGGCCGCGCTCATCGTCCTGAAAGGAAACACCGGCTATGTGCCCTTCATCTACTTCCAGTTCTGACCGCCCGCCCGGGGCGGCGGCCCACGCAGCCGGAGCCGGGCAGGACCGGCGCGCCGCATTCGGGCTGCTGGCGCGGCTCATCGTGTTCGCAATTCCGTTCGCGCTCGTGGCGGCGCCGGCGGAATGGGTGCTCTGGCGCACGGGCGAGTGCTGGCCGGTGGCGTGGGTCGCGCACCGGCAGGCCCACGACCCCGAGGCGATCTACGGGCGCGGCCTTTTTTCCCAGCAGTACGACGCGCTCAAGGTGCACCGGCTCCGAATCGATGCGCCGGAGATCCTGGTGCTCGGCGATTCCCGCGTCATGCAATTCCGCCGGTACCTCTTCCCCCCCTTCGAGGACCGGTTCTACAATGCCGGGGGGGCGGTCGCGTGTCTCGACGACCTCTTCGCCTACCTCGACGCCGTCGACGCGGGGACGCTCCCGCGACCGCGGGTCCTGGTCTGCGGGCTCAGCCCGTGGTGGTTCGCCGAGGGGCACGGGCACGACGGGCGCTACCTGCAGGCTCCGCATCAGTTCCACGACGCCGCGGTCCAGCTCGGGGCGCACCGGGACGCGATCCGCATCCTCTGGTCGCGCTGGAGACGCAGCCAGCCCGCCGTCCCGGAACGGGACCCGCTGCTGGACGGAACCGTCATCGGCTTCGGTGCCCGAACCGGGCACGCCTTCCGCGCCGACGGGTCGCGCCTCTACCTGGCCCACGTGCGGGAGTTCCTGGCCAAGGGCGTCTACCGCGACCGGGAGACCCCGCCCGTCATTGAAACGGTGCGCGAACGGAACCGGCATTTCCGGCCCGGACAGGTGTTCGACGACCGGGAGGCCCGCCGCCTGGTCGACGCGCTGGCCGGCATGGACGCCCATGGCGTCGAGGTGCATGTGCTTCTCCCTCCGTTCAGCAACGAGGTGGCCGAGGCGATCGCGGCCCATCCGGACCTCGTCGCGTTCCAGACGACCTATCGGCACGACCTGACCGAAGCGCTGGAAGCCGTCGGCGTGGCGGTAACCTCGGTGGACCGCCCCGCCGCGGTGGGGCTCGACGACCGGGCGATGTTCGACGGCATGCACCCGGGCGAGGTGCTCTGCAGCCGCATCGTCGAGCGCATGGCCGCACACGCCCCTGCCGGGAGCCTGCTCGGCCGGATCGATCTGCCGAGGCTGGACGCGCTTCGCCAGACGGCGGCCGCACCGCCGCTGGCGATCCGCGTGCCGTGAGGAGCTCACAACCGCGGATGGCGCCACCTTTCTTTTCGCTCGCCGCCTCCCGCCGCCGACCGCCTGAATGTCCAAGCGCTTTCTGCAGACAGCCACTCCCGCAACGCCCCACCGCCGCAGGCACCTGCAACCCCCAGGGGGCATTCCGTTCTCCCTCTCCCTCTGGGGGAAGGGACTTTTGCCGAATCAGCGCCGCTAAGCTGCCTGCAGGCAGCTTAGGACGCGTTCAACAATCATCTCGGCCATCTGACGGTCGACTTTCGCCGCTGAGCGAGGAAGGCGGCCGAAGGCGTATCGGGAATACGGCGAGGGCGCCTGACGAAGCACAGCGGCGAAAGGCGCCCGCCCGCAGGGTTCGTCGCGGCGACGGCGTCTGCTTCGTTGCGGCTCCTCTCCGATGGCCCCGCATCACCTTCGTCGCCGCGCCTCGCATCCACCGCCGCCGCGACGAATCAGATGGCCGAGATGATTGTTGAGCGCGTCCTAACGGGGCGCCGACGGAAGACGGGACGAGCGGAGCGGCTTTCAACGCGGGGAATCGGCAGGGCCGGACGGGCGCACCGGCGACGGGACGATCACCCGGACGCAGACAGGAAAAGGAATCGCAATGGCCCCCAAGAACATCCTCATGTTTCACGCCGAAAGCTGGGACGGGCGCATGCTGGGCTGTCAGAACATCCACCCCGCCATGGCGGGCGCGACGCCGAACATCGACCGGCTCGCCGAGCGCGGGACGCTCTTCCGGAACGCGTACTGCACCAACCCGATCTGCTGCCCGTCGCGCGCCAACATGCTGTCGGGCGCCTACACCCACACCTGCGAGAGCTGGAACAACTTCAAGGGGCTGGAGCAGGGGATGTGGACCTACCACGCCGGCCTGGCCGCGTCCCACGACACCCTCCTCCTCGGCAAGCACATGGACCACCTCACCGGCGGCCACTCGGTGATGAACCGGGTCGCCGACTTCCTGGAGCCGCTCAATACGGTGCCGCGTCCGGTGATGAACGCCGACGGGGCGCAGGAGTTCTTCATCGACCCGGGGCGGGAGAAACGCTTCCACGCCGGCGACTGGCGCATGGCCGACGAGGCCATCGACTTCATCCGCAACCGC
>CAZKKD010000400.1:0-4058 GCA_964553265.1 uncultured Planctomycetales bacterium
CCCGGCCGGGCCTACGCGTCTTCGATGCAGAGGACGTCGCCGAGACCGGTGATCTCGAAGAGTTGCCGCAGCCGGGGCGAAAGCCCCCGGACCACGAGCTTGCGGTTCCGGTCGTCCATCCAGGTGTGAAGCCGGCCCACCGCGGCGAGGGCGATGGAGCTGATGGCCTCGACGCGGGCGAAATCGATGACAATGTCGTCGGTCGAGGCGTCGCGCAGCTGCACGAGTTCGGTGACGAACTCGTCCCGCAACGGCCCCGAAATGTCGGTGTACCGCTCCCCGACCGCGAAGATCTTCACACCCATGCCATTGTCCTGTCTCTCGGGCACACACCGTTGCGCGAGACTCGTCCCCCGCCCTCGGCGTTTACGGCATCTGTAGTAGCAGAGCGGCGCGGCCAATGCAAGCGCCTTGTTCGGAGGGGTGGGGCGGATGCCGTCTCAGCGCGCCGCGAGCTTGTCGTCGTCGCCGTAGTGGAGCGTCCGGACCCACGCCTTCCAGCGGCGTTCGACCGTCTCCAGATCCGCGCCGCAGATCTCCTCGACAAACTGCCGACCGGTAGGATCTTCGGCATACCGGTCGCGGAAGGTGCGGTAGAGGGGCCGCAGCTTGCCCTGTTCTTCCAGGTAGAGGCAGAAGTGGCGCACCATGGCGTAGTGAAGCGACTCCTTTTCGCGCTTGAAGGCGGCGTCGTCCATCGTCAGCACCTCCGCCAGCGGCGTGCAGAGGGGGGTGTCCATCTTCCGCTGCAGCTCCGGCAGGCGCCAGTTCGGCAGGCCCTTCAGGGTGCCGTCGCGATAGGTGCATTGCTCGTAAAGGCTTGCGATGCCCTCGGCGATCCAGATGGGCGCGCGGGGCATGTCCGCGTCCATGAGCGCGTGCACCGTCTCGTGCACCATGGTCCCGAGGCCGGTGGCGGCGTTGCAGACCACGTGCCCGCGGGCGTAATTGTAGTGTCCGTAAGGGCTGATGGGGGTCTCGTTCCAGAGGCGGCGCAGGTTGTAGCGGTAGCTCTCCCGGTCGCGGAACGCAAAGATCACCACCGGGCGGGTCGGCGGGGTGTCGAAGTAGTCGGCCCGGAAGACGCGCCAGGCGACCTTCAGCGTGCGCAAGGGCCGTTCGTTCAAGGTTTTGCGGGGCAGATCGCTCGCCAGCAGGATCGGTCCGTGCCGCACCACCGCAAACCCGTCCCCCAGCCGCCGCGCCAGCGACCGCTTCAGGACAGCGCACCGTTCGGCCGTGTCCATCGCGTCCGCGTCGCCGGCGGCGGGTGCGTACGCCAGCGCGTCGGCCACGCCCGTGTCGGCGCGCATCTGCGGCAGCGCCGGTTCGGTCTCCGCCTGCGGCTCCAGCGTGCGCGGGGCCTGATCCCGCGTCCGCGCAGCCGACGGCCCCACCGGCGGCGGCAACACCCCACTGAGCGCCCGCGATGCAGCGGCGGACGGGCGCCGCCTGCCGTCCGACAGGGCGGAACGCGCCGCGTCCCGGTCGGCGGGCGCGGACGCCTCCGGCCCGGGGGTGGGCGCATCGGTCGATTCGGTCAGGATCACGACGGCGATGCTGGGCTGCACCCCGTCCGCACCGCGGTCCGCGCCTGTCTCGCCGGCCGTTACGGCCGCGCCGCCGCAGCACCAGACCAGGCTCGCAACCGCGAGCCACCGGCGCCATCCATCCACTGCACCCATGTCCAAACCTGTCGGTCAACCGGCCAGCAAACTCCCGGCACTCCGCAACCCACGAAGTTGTCCACCGGAAATCCAAAGAGTTTCCGAAGCATGCCACGGTTCTCTCCGCAGGTCAAGTCCTCACTGTCAACCGGGTTCGGAATCTTTCCCCCTTCCGCCTGGCTGGCCGGAACCGAAACCTCTCTTGACTGCAGCGTGCAGACGGGCCGCGCCGTACCCCGCCGGCCGGGCCCGGCCCTGCGCAGCGGGGGCGGTGGTCGTTCGCGCTTCGGGGGACCTGGTGGAAAACCGTTGCGGCGGGCGCGGTGCTTCCGTAGGATTTATCGCTACAACAGCGGGCAGCGACAGTCTTTGCGTGGGAGACCCCATCGTGCCGGATCCTTCCCCCGCCGACGGCGACACGGAACAGGCGGATCGCCCCCTTCCCCCGGACGCGGTGCTGCGGGCGCTGCACCAGACCGGGATTCTGCTCCTCGACCGCGACGGGACGTACCGCCAGGCCTGGATTGCCCCCGATATCGAGGAGACATACGGCCTTACCGAAGAGGCATTGCGCGGAAAGCAGATAGGCGACTTCTTCCCGATCGAAAAAGCGGACGAGATCCGCGGCATTCTGCAGTCCGTCTTCGACGCGGGCGCACAGGGTCGCGTGCTCCTGCCCACCCCGCTCGGAAAGGAAACGGGATGGCAGGACGTGACCTTCGCGCCGCTGCGGGACGACGCGGGTGCGGTTGTCGCCGCGGCCTGCCACGCACGGGACGTGACCGGGCACCGCCGCGAGGCCGACCGCCTGCGCGCATTGCTGGACAGTCTGCAATCCACCGTCGTCCTGGTGATCGATCACGACGGGGTCAACCAGGAAGCCTGGGTTTCGGCCGACTTCCGGCAATCGCACGGGCTCAACAGGGAAACATTTGTCGGAAAGCATTTCAGTGGCTTTTACCCGGCCGACATTGCGGCAGGGGTCCGTTCGCTGCTTGAGGACGTGGTGCACAACGGCAGTTGCGGGCGCGTCCTGCTGCCCAATCCCCCGGCCTTTGGCGAGGGATGGCACGACGCCTGCTACGGGCCGCTGCGCGACAGCATGGGCGCGGTGCAGGGGATGGTGGTCGTGGCCCGGGACGCGACCGAGGAGTGCGTCCGCCGCGACCGGATGGAGGCCATCTTCGCCGCCCTGCACGAGAGCGCGGTGCAGATCCTCGACCGCGACGGCGTCTGTCTCGACTTCTGGATCTGCCCCAAACTGCAGGAGCGGTATGAGGTCGATCCGAAGGCCCGCGTCGGCATGCGCCTGGAGGAGTGGATGCCGGAATCGATGGCGCCGACGCTCCTGGAGCGGATCCGGCGCATCATCGACACCGACACCCCCGACCGCCTCACCATCCCCATCCCCCGCCCGCCCGGCGGCTGGCAGGACATCTCCGCCAGTCCGCTGCGGGACAGTCTGGGGCGCGTCTCCGCGGTGGCCCTCTTCATCCGGGACATCAGCGAACAGCGCAACGCCCAGGAGGCGCTCATCCGCAGCGAGCGGCTGGCCGCGGTCGGCACTCTCGCCGCGGGCGTGGCACACGAATACAACAACATCCACACCAGCATGGTCGGCTTTCTCCAGCTCGCCCTGCAGGACCGCACCGTTGCCGCCGAAACCCGCCACTGCATCGAGCGTGCGTTGAAGGCGGCCCGCCGCGCGAGCGGCATCACCCGCAATCTCCTGGACTTTGCGCGCCGGGAGGGCGGGGATCACCAGCCCGTGGATCTGGCGGAGATTGTCGCCGAAAGCCGCGGGCTTGCGGATCGCGAATTCACCGCCCACGGCGTCACCGTCCTGGCGGACCTGCAGGCGGCGCCGGCCGACGGCGACCCCACGCAACTCGGGCAGGTGGCGCTCAACCTGATGCTGAATGCCGCCCATGCCGTCAGCGGCCGCCAGGCGCGCGAGGTCAGCATCACCACCGGCGTGGAAGAGGATCGCACCTTTCTGCGCGTGGCCGACACCGGCTGCGGCATTGCCTCCGACGCACGGGAGCGGCTCTTCCTTCCGTTCTTCTCCACCAAGGGCGAGCACGCGCAGCAGGATTCCCCGCAGAGCGGCATCTGCGGCACCGGTCTCGGCCTCGCCGTCTGCCAGACCATCGCCCATGCCCACGACGGCGTCATCGAGGTGGAGAGCGAACCGGAGCACGGCGCCGTCTTCACCCTCTTTCTGCCCCGCCGCGCGCCCGGGGCCTGACCCCCGCGCCGGCCCTGGCCTGCCGCCCGGGTCGTTCTGTTCTTCCCCTTTCGCTCTGAACCTGGCGGCGCCGATTCGGCAAAAGTCCCCTCTCCCTCCGGGAGAGGGTCAGGGCGAGGGGGATGTTCACCGTCCGAGGCCCT